>CANQSM010000072.1 GCA_947626525.1 uncultured Phocaeicola sp.
GCCGTATGAACGGGTCAATGATACCGAAGGACTTACCCGAACCCGGTGTTCCGAGAACAATCGTGCCACGGAACGGGTTGATGATATTGATCCATCCCTTGTGCATCTTCCGTTTCCAATAATAAATCATCGGTATGTTTACCGAATAGTCGTTATTGGCAAGTACCTCAGACTGTTGGAAGGACTCGTTCTCGAAATTGAAACGGTCATCACCAACCTTATAGTTGTAATACTTGGCAATGCCGTCCAATCCTTGATGCACCAACATGGTGCCAACTACTGAGCATACGGCATAAAGAATACGGTTGGCAGGGAATCCCATCCAACTCATTCCGAAGTCCATCTTGTGAAAGAGGAAGCAGAGTCCGACAAGGGTCAGACCGGCTAATACAGGATAAATGACCATTGTCTTGACATTGAACTTCAATGTTTTCTTCGCCTTTGTACCGATGCAGACCACACAGATGCAGACCAGTTCCACCATCTTACAACCCGAAACGGACGTGAACACGGGGAATCTGCCTAACAGGTCAAGAATGAACTGCGTAACACGGTTGTCTGCCGTAATGGGCAGGTTCATAATAATCTCAATGATGAGAAAGATGTAGATGCAGCTACGGAAGTAGTTATACATCTGCTGCTGTTCCCTTGTTTCTTCAAATGCCATAGCTCAAAATCAGTTAGTGGTTCAAAAAGGTATCTTCATACCAAGCAACAATCCATTTCTAAAAGTGTCCCCATGAACAAAATTCACGTTATTCTTTTGGGTAATCACAAACTCACAACCGTTTCTGAAAACGTAGCTGTATTCAAAGCTCGCTTCCAATCCGAGAAAGAATTTTCTTTCCACCGCACCGAATTGAGGGCCGAAACGGAAGCGAAGCATACCGTTCTTGTATCTTGCCAGCCGTTGCTTATAGACAATGCCGCCATCCCAGAAGTAACCTTTCCAAAAGTCATGCTTCCTCCAATGGTTGCCCACCTCGCCATACAACTCCACGGCATTACCGTAGGATAGCGGATGTTCATAGCCGACCGTAGTGTTCAACGTAGAGGGGAACTGAAAGCCTGCATTTATTGATAGCTTGGCATCTTGCGCGGATGCACCAATGGTCATAACCGCACATACAAAAAGGAATAATAGCTTTTTCATTGTTCGACAGAGTATTTGATGTAATAGTAAGGATAATAATCGCTGTTTTTCAAGATGTCCGAGTCAAAACCGTCGGCATTGAGGATGTCCTCATATTCGATGGTCAGCACGATGACACGTCCGCTGATTTGGTTCTCTGAAATCTCCAGTCTCAACACTTTCTCGTCCGGGAAAGTCAGTTTGGGAAGCACCAACACATTGCGGTAATTCTTCTGGAACTTCTTGGCATAGTTGAGTGAGAATACCGGAGTCAGTTCGATAGTCTGTGAGTTGGTAGCCTTGCTCTGCTTCTTGTCGGTCAGCTTCACACGCAGTTCCTCAATGTCGTAAGGTATCTTCGTCTTGTTCTGCAGCGAGTAGTCAATGAAGAAGTAATCCCCAATGGCATAGATATTATTGACCACCGCTTTCATGCCGTGCGCCTTTGACACCACCTGATTGAACTTGCGGTCACTGCCATAAACTGCCCACGCATAGCGGGCCATTTCCGACATGGGCATAGACACCTCCGGGTTGATGTAGGATTGTGTATCGCTGTATGGTACTTGGAAAATGGATGCCGCATTAGCCGCACACTCCGTATAAATGATGTCATATTGGGCAATGTGTCGCTCGCCAATCAAGGTAAGCGTACCTAACAGTTCTTCTTCCTTATAATTGCATACCGTAGTGGAATCGCTCTCTTGAAAAGGTTTGATGCGCACAATGTTGTCGGCACACTGGTTGCCGATAATCTTGGGAGTGGATATATCCACCAACTTGATGTTCTCCGGCATGACGATGTGGGTGGTCACTCCGCTATTGACATAGATTCTTTCGTTGGCAGATGCGTTGCCTACGACAAAGAGAACACTGAGAATGAAAAGAATAATCTTGGATTTCATACTGGGAAATTTTAATGTTTTCTGTAAAAAAGTTCTGTTATTATTTATCTTGCTTCATCCGAATTTATCAAATAGACAATGGTATTGTACTTGATTTTCGCCTTGTTCTTTCGGATATTGGAGGATATGGCCGACGATGCCGAGTTATACATATTCTGCAAGGTTTGCAAGGCAATGGCTTCAGCCGATATGCCGGTTTCATATCCGCTTCCCGATTCAAAACTGATATTCTGCTGCACCGCATTGGAGCCTGCATCTTTTACAAAGTCACGGAACTGTGATTCGGGGACATAGAAGCCTTCCATGCCGTCATTGTCAAAGACGGACAGATTGACCTTTACGAACTTATCCCCAATCAGGATGCTGGTGATGGCCGCACGTACACGCTGCTGCCCGAAACCTGTCACTGTTCCATAGAGGTAAGTGCCTTTCTTCAAATTGATGCCGCCAACCGTCACATCATCCAATAGCTTGAAGCGAAGCCGGGTGCCTTCACGAGCCTTGGTGGTCTGGTCAATCATCGCACGGATCAGTTTGGCATCCACTGCATCGTCCGAAGAAGAGACCGTGTGGAACTTGTCTGCATTGGTATCAGAGGATTTGATAACCAGCTTGGGGCGGTTACGCTCTTTTTCTTCCTGCCGTACTTTGGCAATGGAATCGGCACGTTGCTTTTGTAGGGCTTCTTCTTGCTCCGGGGTGGTGATACCCAGTCCGCTTTCGATTGCCTTCTGCCGTTCATAGCTCCTGCGTTGGATTTCCTCCAAATCTTGGGCAAACTCGTCCTTAGAAGTATAACCGTTGGTCGGATTATCGCCATAGGCATATTCATTGATATGCTTTCGAGATTCCGCAAGGGAACGCTCCAACTCCTCCAGTTCTTTCTGCTGACGGATGCGTTCTGCCTCGGCTGCATCAAGCATATTCAACTCTTCCTCGGTGTAACCGTGTTCCAGTTCCTCGGTCTCATTCTTCTCTTTGCCGATAGCACCGACGGCTGTAAAGGCATCCTCGTCACCGAAACGTCTTGACATCTCATACATCTTATCTCCGGCTTCCTCCACTTGGGCTTCGGGAAGTTCCATGTTGATGCGGTCAGTGGCTACCGACTGTTCGGTATCACCCGAACCCTTGAAGGTCTGCATCACGAAGTATATCAAGGCGCACAGCGGCACGAACACCACCAGCGGAAAGATATACTTGGGTTGTTTGAAATTGATTTTAATCATTTGCTCTCGTTATTATTAAGGGATTTGACAATGTTTTCAAGCTGACGGTATCGTTGGATGATACGGGTGGAATCCATCCTTGACTTGTGCGGGACAGCAATCATGGAATCCAGTTCCTCACGGAGTTCCTGCCCTTGGGCTACCAAATCCATCAGCCTGTTGCGTTGGATGTCCTTGTTTGCCTGTATGGTATGGAAGCCTGTGAAAAGCGGTTCCATATTGGAAACCATACTGATATTGGACTCATTTAATTCTTCCAATTCATTTGACTGGTCTTGTTTTGCGCCACTAATCCAAATGTTGCCCATCAAAACAAAAGCCAATGTCCCGGTTACATAAGCGAATGTCCGCTTCGGATGTTTGGCTGCCCATGCGTTAGCCAGACGTATTCTTGCCGCCAGCCGATACTTCGTACCGATTGCCCCCATCTTGGGTTGCAGCCATGCCCGGACTTGCTGGTGGGTCTTCAAGCGGCTTTCATGCAATGTCTTTCTGAGTGATTTCATTGTTGTCTTATTGCAGTGCTATTCGTTAATAATCCAAATCCTTGTTCTCAATGGTGCGCCAGTTGGTAATCATCAGTCCGTGGGGATTGTTCCGCGTCCTCGGCACATTCTCCACATACCCGGTCGTTACCATCGTCCGTTTCAAGTCGCGGGTGCGCCGCTTGATAAGCTGCGTTCCGTAGTAGGTGAACTTCCGTTCATGTTCGTCAAACTGGATGGAGTCGCACATAATTGTGCAGACAGCCGATGACGATATGATGTCGGAATAAAACCCGTTCTCGTCCATCGCCTGTTTCTGTTTCAAGGCTGTGCCGTCTGCCATATACATCGCCTTGCCGACCGTCCACTTGATATAGTCGTTGTCGGGTGGCAGGTTGAAGAAGTATTGGTGGAAGAGTTGGATGTGTGCTCTCGCCTCCATCGTGAAGTTCGCTTCCAATTTGGCCCGTTCCGCCAAAAAAGGAATGTCGCCGTCCAATACATATATCTGTTGCCGCTCCTTGGTGACCAAAGAGATGCAGCACCAGACCGTGAAGCCGCATATGACGGCGCAACCTCCGATGGTTGCGAGTACCGTCATCATGGCAAGTTTTGTTTTCTGCGCTAAAGATTCTATAAGCATATCGTTTTGTTTTAAGATTACATTCACTTGGATTTGATGACCGAACCTGCCGCACCAGCCGTAGCACCAACAGCACCTCCGGCGATAGAACCTGCCGTAGCAGCCATGCCTGTAACAGTGGAACCTGCAGCGGAAGCCGCACTTGAACTTACACCGCCGGGAATCAGCCAAGAAGCCACTTCGGGAACAAAGCGGATGATGTAGGCACCCACCAACATACCCATCGCATACATACAGTTGGAGCCGATACCCTGCAATCCCAATGCACCAATCTGCTCCCACGAATTGACTGAGCCGTGCAGGAGGTGGTTGTAGGCTACCATGTCCTGCTGGAGATTATAAAGCAGGATGAAGTCAATGTAATAAAGGCACATATAGGTGACGAAGCCCCATAACGAGAGGGAAAGGAATTTAGACATCCATTGGCTCCATGCCGAATTCCAAGGCGGTGCAAGTGACAGAGCGAACATTATCGGGCAGAATATCATCATAATGGCGATGAATATCCGTTGCGCCACCAATATGCCGTAATAAGACATCTGGAATATCAGTTCTCCGATAAATCGTATGACATCGTTAATCCACTCGCTGACTTTTGTCTCGGCAGCTACAGCCGCACGTTGGGCATAGTTGTTGATGGTGCTGCCCAAGTTCTCCACATTATAGATGAGCTTGTCCCACCAAGCCGCATCTTCCCCGATGGCAGCCACTTGTTTGGCAGTTGCAATGGAATCCTGAACGGCTCTCAGCCGGTCCAGGTATTCACTCTGTTTTTGTGCTACCTTTAGCTCGAAAGCGGCCACTTCTTTGTTTTTGGAGTGTGCCATCGCTTTGGTGGCTGACTCCAATCCCTTGCCCGGTACTTGCAATGCGGAGCAGATCCACGAAGAGGAAGAGATACAGATGGAGATGCCGACAATACGGAGCAGCTTCATTACATCCATGCCGCGCCGTCCGAGTATCATCATCCAACACTCGTAAGAGCCGGCACAGAGGGCAAGCAACAGCCCGATGATACGTGCCAGTCCGACCGCATCACCCAACACCGCCACATTCGGGAAGGTTTCCATTGCGACCAACAGCTTGTCCAGACTCTCGTCAATGGCAGGCAAACCTATGGTCAGGAAAATTGATAATACATTCATTGTTATTCTTATTTTACAGTTAATAATGCGTTGCTGCCACAGCACACAGATGGGCGGTCTGATTTACCAGTTTCTGCATCTTCGTCTTGGCTTCCTCGTAGGCTTGCTGCCGTTTGGCATTTTCCAATCCGTAGCCGACACCCGTCTTGTGGATATAGGCGATGCCGGAACAAAGAATTTCATTCTGCCGGCTTAACTCGTCCACCTGATATTTGAGCTTACCGTTACTTTTCTTCATGCAATAGAGCAACCCGTCCGTAATGCAGTCCTGCATACGGTCAAACTCGTCCTTGTAGGAGGCGTAGGTCAAATCAACCGACCTGTCAGCCTCGCGAACCAGCTCTTCCTTGTATAGTTCCTCGATGTATTTGCACTCCGTTTCCACCTTCTTTACTTTCTGCCGCTGGGTCTCTTCTGCCGTCACACGGGTAGGCATGATACGCTTGACATCAGAGTCCTTTTCCTTAAAGCGAACCCGGAAACCGGAATTGAAGCCTGCCCATTTCCAATACATTTCCGCACCGGAATACTTGTTGTGCAGGAAGTAATAGTACCAGTCGGGAGCGAAATCCCAAGGCCCATTCTCCATAGACTTCCATTGTTTCTCTTTCTCCTTGTCACGGGCCGGGCGTTGGGAAAAAGAACTGAATGGAATTGCCAGTATCAGCATACAAAGCAATGCCCTTGTTATATTTCTAACCTGCATATCCTTGATTCCATTTATTGATTACTTTATTCGCTATCTCGTCCTTGACATTGGAGTTCAAAATCTCCCAGATATAATCCGGTTTCCAGCCGCAATCCGTTATTAGGAAGCAATACAGATTGGCATTATCAATGATGTGCCACGCCCTGTCGATGGATGTTTTGAGAGTCATCACCAGATTCAGTTTCTCATCCATACTCGCCTTCATCAGGTTGATGCCCGAAGCAGCCACGGAAGCATAGAGCTTGTAACAATGGCTTATCTCCCTTGATATGGCTACATTGGCATCCGCATAGTACCAACCGACAAACGGCTTCTTTGATGCTTGCTTGAAGGTGTTGCTCGTAAAGTCCTTATACTCTTTGACTAACTGATAGAGCGAGTTGGCGGTGCTTGATATGGCTCCTGCCAATACAAGGTACGAATGGGCATTGCCCAACTTGGTATCGAGGGTAGTCCGTACATCGTTGAACTTGATGGCTCCCTTGGTTACAAGCGACTGCTCCCCGAAACTGGTAGCCACCCGTTTCAATGCCTGGTCTTCATCCTTCTTCACGGCTTTGTGAAGAGCAATCAAGGCTTCGATGGTCGGAAGGTCTTTCGGAATAACAAAGGCGAAGGACTTTGTAGACAATAAAATTGACAATGCAACATAGATGATAATTCGATGTCTCATACCCATACGCTTTTAGTTGTTAGCCGCCACCAGTCTGTTCCAGTCATTGATAAGCCCACCAACATTGTTTTTCATTGTCACCACATTTGCCCAACCCTCTGGGTCAATGGCAAAGAACAAGTCATTAGCGGTAGCATACTGAGCCATCAGTATCATACCTTCCACCTTGTAGCGGATTTCCAGTAATCCTGAATAGATGCTGTTAGCCAATGAGAGCCTTTCGTATCGGTCAAGCATATTATAGCCGTCACTTTTCTTCTCAGCCGTACCTTGTCCTTTGAGGGGATTCTGTATCGTTGCATTGTTCACGATATTCACGAAGTTGCCCACCAACTGCTGGGTTTCCGTCACAAGGTTGCCCAGTTCATTCAGGCATAGCAACTTGTTGGAGAACTTTGCCTTGCTTACCGTTTGGATAAGCTCCGGCACATCTTTGAGGATGTCGTATGCGCATAGTCCAATCTCCTTGTAGTATTTGCTTTCCGTACCGAAGCCCGACACGTTCTGCATTGTCACCTTATAGAGTTCCTTGATGGTAGCCATGCTCACGGTATAGAGTTCCACCTTCTTCTTTTTCTCGGCTATTGAGTCCAGCCTTTGGTTATGCTGACCCTCAATCAGCTTTTGAGAGGCAAGGTTGCTACTTACCACCTTGATGCAGTTCTTGTCTATGACTACCTTCCATGCGGCGAATAAATTTGGAGTGGCCACTATTATTATGAGTGCCACAAGCATCATTCTAATTCTTACCATAACGACATTACTTTTTGTTGTTGATTGACTTTTCTTGCGAATACCAGATACTTGTCATCACCGGCTTGCTTCCTGTCCGCCTCGATTCTCGTGATTGCCTCCTGCATATTGCCATAGTAGGCAAGGTAAATCTTCAGGGCTTCCTTCTCTGTCCGCTCGGTGGTGTATGCCCAATAACATTCGGGCGGTTCCTCCACACCATAGACATCGGAGTTCTGTCCCCGGCATATCCATACCTCCTTGAAGTAGTTGCGCCCCTCCCGGTTGTTTAGGGCGTTGATGGTAAAGATCTGCTGCCGCTGTATTTGGGTCAGTCCCAATATAGCGGCTATCTCATCGTACCTGTCCTTAAACTTGGTCTGGTCTAACAATATCTTCACATCGGAGTTGTTGATGATGGCTTCCTTTACGATGGGCGAATCTATCACGTCATTCAATTCCTGAGTGACCACTCCGGCAATGCCGTGGAACTTCCTGACCGTTTTATAGAGGTACTTGATATACTCTGCCATCGTAGGCGAAGCGATAGCTTTCCACGCTTCCTCGATTATCAATGCCTTGCGACCTTTCTTGATACGCATCTTCTGAAGGAATACGTCCATGATTATCAGCACCACGATAGGGAAAAGCACGGGATCATCCTTTATTTTATCAATCTCAAAGACGATGAACCTTTCATCAAAGAGGTTTACATCCAAGTCGGAGTTCAGCGTGGTTCCCAACTCGCCACCCCGGTAAAACTGCTTCAAGATGGCGGCGAAGTCCCGGATGCCGAAACTGATTTTCTCCTGCGAGGTGATTTGCGGGATGCGCTCCAAGGCAAACTCATAGTAGGAGTTGAAGGACAGTTCCTTTACCCTGAGCCTGCGTTTCTGTACTTCCAAGTAATCAATCTGTTTCTCAATCTTTATCAAGAAAGAGTTTTCATAGAGTTCCTTCTTGAATTTCTCCATAATGCACAAGGCACGCTCCCTTTCTGCCTGAGTAGCCCCTTGGTCATGGGCAAGCGCATTTAGGGAACGGTATTGACGAATCAGCTTTTGTCTGTGAGCCTCGGTAGGCAACATCAACATACGGTTCTCCTCAATCTTGGAAGGAGGCTCTTCCGTATTTATCAGTTCGTCTATGTCCTCCATTCTGGTGGAATAATTATCATAGTCTTCTTCCATCTTTGCGTCCACCAGCAACTTCTGACGTAAGCCTTCACGTTCCTTCTCTGTGAATTTCTCAAAGGGATGGAAATAGGCATCGTAATACTCCACGATGGTTTGGTTTACTAACATATCCTCTATCTTCGTGGGCAATTCGTTCCCTTTGAATATCAGAAATATGAGTGATTTCAGGAAGTTCTTCTTCTCGCCAAAGTTCAGTTCGTATTCTTCCTTAGTCACCTTAAAGGGATTCATGGAGATAGGCTTCTCCTTGGTATAGGAGATATACGTGCCACCGAAGTAACCGCAGATTCCTTCGTATGAATCGCCCGTATCTACCATCACCACATCCGTATTCTGTTCCAACAACTGACGGACAACCGAGTTTGTATGAAAAGATTTTCCGCTTCCGCTCGGACCAATGCAGAAGAAATTGGCATTGTCGGTCATTTTGACTTTGCCTTCCTTTCCCGTGAAGTCTATGCAGACCGGCAGTCCTTGTCGGTCTGTATAGTAGGTGGTCAAAGGTGTCTGTTCAGACTCCTTTAAGTGTTCTTTAAAGAAAAAGCACAATGCTGCATCCGAGAGTGTAAGGAAGAGGTCATAGTCAGGATTAAAAGCGTATGCGTTTCCGGGAAAGCTGTCTGTGAATAGCTCCAACTGGTTATAGGCTGTCCGTGACGGCATAATGCCGCACTCATATAACTTGGTCTCTATATACGAAGTAACCGGGGTTACTTTATCCACGGGACAACTGACCAGAATATTGAAGTTCGTATATACCAACATGGAACTGTCCACGGCAAGTCGGTTCAACACTTCCTCGATGTCAGCCTTGGCAATCTTGTTGCTTGGGTCAGGCATGGAGCCGTGACGCTTTGCTTTGCCTTGCAGCTTACGGAGTAACTTGCGTTGGTTCGGTATCTGTACTACCTGGTTAAACACCACACAATCCGAAAAAGGTATGTTGGTCAGGAACGAGAACAGGTCGGTAGCAATGCTGTAGCCGTTGATGTTGGTCTCAGTATATGGTTTGATAATCGACGGCAGGTTTATCTCGTCTATATCCACCAAAGGGTAGGAACGGATAATGCGTTCCCCTGTTCTCAGGTATTCGTCCGAAGCCTTGAAGTTGGTCATGGAGAATGCCCCGTGCCGGAACTGGAATGCCATGAAACGGTGGCAATACTCGTCAGTTTCGGCTTTGGAGAGCTTGCGGTGCCGGATGCCCCGTTCCGTCAGGATGTCATCCACCTTAGAGACTTTTGTATGAAAGTCCAGCCATATCTTCGGGTCGTACTGCACGAACTGGCTGCGCTGCGCCTCCTGTGTTACTATCAGGTACGTGCATATCTCCGTGAACTCCCTTCCCTCGAAATAATTGAAATAGCTCCGGGTTAGGAACTCCGCATCTTCCGGCACGTCATGGTGGTAGGCTTGCTTGCAGAGGATGTCCTGCTTTTGCAAGGCATAGCCCTCACCGAGGGTCTGCACCACATTGGATAGCACATCCTGAAAGCGTATGTACTGTCCGGCATCGGTGCAGAGCTGCTGCACCGGGTTGGTCATCTCGAAGATGACGGACGGCTCGCCCTTGGCTGAAAAAAGGACGACATTGCCGTCCGTTTCCTCCAGCCCCGTATAGAGGCCGTCAAAGACTTTTTTCTTGTTTTGTGCCATAATTAGGAGCTTTTTCTCAGTTTGTTATAAATATAAATGCCCTTGTCTCTCCGCTTGTTGTGCAGTCCTCCGCGCTGTTTGATGAAGATGGTCACCAGCCCGATGACTGCCATGACAAGCATGGCGATGAATCCGGCGAGCTTTCCCAATACAATGGAGAACAGTATGAATCCGACAAACGACACACCGATGGCCAATGCTGCCAACGTGAGGAAGCGTCCACGGATGCCCATGAATTCCAGCGGTTTTTGCAGTCCCTTGAATACGGGAAATCCCTCCTGATTCATCGTCATTCTATTGTTACGTCATTGTTATTTGAAGAACAACGGAAGAGCCTCGGAAAGCGCGATGAAAGCGATACAGCCGCCGATGGTGAGCATGATGGTCTTCTTCACGTCCTGGTCGCCGTTTGACATCTTGAAATACACGTTGAAAGCTCCCACCAAGGCGATTACGGCTGCGATTGCCTTCATCAGGTTGGAAACCGGGGTCTGGTAGGAACTGATTTCGGTGGTGGCTTTTGTGAAGCCGGCCGCACCTTTGCTTGCCGCCATCATGTCACCTACGGAGATTGTCAATGCGGCTACCGCCAACAAGCTTTTGTGTGCGAAAGAGGAACCCATGAAGCGGTCATACGCACGTTTAAGTCTTTTCTTGAATTGCATTTTTTGAAATTGTTTATCTGGTTTCATCACCAAAGGAACAGAGGTCACCAAAGGAACAGAGGTCGCTAAAGGAACGGGGGGCTTCTTTGGGGAAGCTATATATGGTTTGTCGGGTAAGTTTGCCTTGCTATTTGGCATTCTCACAGTCGGCTATAAGTGAGCCTAAATCGCAAATGCCGTTTTCCACCATCTTGTTGACTTCCACAACGAGGTCTTCCACAAGGATGCCATCCGTCATAATGGCTTCACGGAAACCGGGGCGGTGGAATGGCTGTTCGGAGTTGGATTCAGGTTGCTCCCGATCTGATTTTGTCTCAGAGTCAGAATTTTCCTGTTCCTCTGGTTCATTTTCTTTCTGCTTCGGTTCATCCCGGCTGATTCTGAATGGCTTGAAGGTCTTTGCTTCATCCGATATGTCTATGTCTTCTTCTGATTGCGATTCCAGTTCTACCGCCTGTGCAGCCTTGGCTTTCAGGATGTCAAGGACTATCAACGCGGCATAGTAGAACAGGAGGGTGATGAAGAGCAGGAATACTATTTGTCCGTATTGCATGGTGCTATGTTGTTATAAAGTGAATACTACGTGTCGATTATTTCCTGTGATTGGCAGGAAACTCAGTCCCAACTTGACGGCTTTGCTCTCCAATTTGGTTTTGCGCTCGAAGTTGTCCGTGGCATATAGCAGGACACGCTCGTCGCATACGACATACCCCAGGCTTTTGAGCCGTGAGCGGATTCTTACCCTTGCACGGTTGGAAACCACTTTGAGCTGCGTCAGCGGTTCAAGCCCGAATATCACGTGCCGCCTTTCCCGTTTGACCAGTTCAATACGGGTTTGGGATATGATGCAGGAAGTTTCCGTCCGGCTACGTTTCAGTCCCAGCTTGACGGCGATGTTACATACATTCGACCGGCTTATCCCCAAATCGCGGGCCATTTGCGTGAATGACTTGTAATGGAAATGCCTGCGGATATAGTCGGCACGCTCCATCCATTTCGTCTTGGCGACTTTTACCAGCCCAAGTTTACGCGCTTTCTGCTTGACAAGGGTTTCGCTTATTCCCAATGCCATGGCGGTATGGGAAGTAGTTTCCACCGGGTAGAGTTCTATCAAGAGAGTTGTCATCCGGTCAGTCCATTGGATTGTTCTCATGCTTTTGCCTCCTTATAGTTGGTGAAAAGCGACTTGTTGTCACGGCGGTACTGTGCAAGCTGTGGCAGGTAGGTCTTGAAGAAGGTGCGGACAATGGCGTTCACCATGTCGGAACGGCTACGATTATGGATGTTGCACTCGTCCAATGAGTCGGCAAGGTCACGGTCTAACTTGCAGATCATCCTTTCTCCTTTATCTTCCTGGGCATTGTTTTCAAGACAGGACAGGAAGTCTTGCCAATAGTCGGAGTTATCCAATACCGGGGTAAGCCATTCTTCTACACTTTCCGATTGCTTCTCAATAGTCGTTTCCGTATGCTCATCCGTAAGTGTCATTTCGGGGTCATTGATGCCTTTGAGAAGGTCATCTATTTCGGGTATGTCTTTTGTCATTGCTATATATGTTGATGGTTATTGATTCTCGTTTTCTTCGGGTTGATTCTCTTTCGCTTTGCCTTTTAATTCCGCTTCCAGATTCCCGGTCAGTTGTATTCCCGTCAATTTAGGCTCACGGATGGGTGCCGTCGTATCGAAGATGTAGGAATAGATACGTTCAAAGACAGGGGTAACGATGCCAACCTGCTTATCCAAAGCCGCCATCGTACTGAAACGCTCCATGTCGGCACGCTTGGGAATCCTGCCCGTCACGACTCCGTAGTTGCAGAAGGTCTCTCTGGTGTTCTCCCAAATGACCAGTTCGGAGCGTTTTCCCACTCTGCCGTCATGCAGGTTGGGGACAATGAAAAGCTGTGCCTTCATATTTTCGCCAACGGCTTTTCGCAGACGGTCAATAAACATAAGGAAGCTGGCGGTGGAGGGAACGGTCATCAGATCGTAATGGAAAGGCACAACGATAATGTCCGAGTTTACGAACATCGGCACCAGTCCGTCCGCTTGCAGGCTGCCGGGGGAATCCATCAGCACGACATCCAGGCTTTGGTCATTGTGCATTTTCTCTATAAGGAAAATAATCGCTTTTTTGTCGTTGGCCTCGTATGACAGCACATCATAGGGCACATACTGCACATCGTATTTCTTGATGTCAGCCTTGCGGCACTTGATGATGGAGTGCTGGAAGTCGCAATCGACTATGGCAACACGCACTCCCTTCGTCACCAGATAGTTGGCGAAGGTCACGCAGAGGGTGGTCTTGCCCACGCCTCCTTTTTGATTGGCGAATGTGATGATGACCGGTGTCTGTATCATTTTTCCGTGCGATGAATTATTTTTAAGGCAAAATTATCGCACGTGTAACCCGGAAAACGAAATGCGCAACACTTATATGCTCTTGGTTAAAGTAACCGGGGTGCAAGGGTTCGTGTTATCGGGGTATCACGGTTTGATGCGCCCGAAAAGTGGACGGCAGCACGTCCCTGTTTTATCGCTTCAAGGTACGTCCGTCGTCAATATCGTCATAGTTGCCTTTCTGTCCGACTTCCCATTCCCGTTTTTCATCGTGGCTGCCTTCTCCGTGGTCTCGCATCTTGTTATGACGGAAGAGTGGATTATTGGCTGGGTGCTTCGGGTGTGGTTGTTGCTGTTTAATCGGTTTTCTTTTCAGTCGCTCCAGATTGAAGCCTTCTTCTGAAAGGTTGATGATGATATGCTTCTTGAAGTTGATGGCGTATGTGGCATCTTCCTCTTGACGGATGATGAAGCCTTCTTCACGAAGGGAGCTTCTGACAGAGGTAATGGTTTCATCATTAAAAATTTCTCTCAGGCGATTGATGGCATCCGAATGGGATTGTGGCCTTTCTGACGAGAGGGCAACAAGGTCGGGGCGGTTTACCTTATAGATTTTGCAAAGCAAATCACGTTCTACCTCTGTGGTGGGTTGGTATTTCTCTACAAGCTCGATGCGGTTGTTACGGTCTATGGCTTCTGCCATAAATGGTTTCAAGGGGCGGGATTCTCCGTTGAAGTAGATGACACCTTTTTTGATATAGGCATGATGCTTCTTCAATTTCTGGAATATCTCACCTTGGGTAATCTTAGGATTGAGGGTAAGCAACCGGTCAATGAAATCCTCCATGCGGTCAAAGCGTTGTTCGGGAGTGGCGAAATCCAACAGTTCTTCTACAGCCAACACTCTTGCACCGTGGATGACGGTCTTATTGGCGTGGTCAACGAGTATGTAGCCGTATGCTGCATCCTTCTTTCCGAAAAATACGATGTCAATGCCGAACTTGGTTTTCAATTCCTTTTGCAGTTCTTCCTTGTTGGAACTTATATCACGATACTTTTTGAGGATGCTCCGAAGCTGGCGGTTACGTGCTCTGTTGTAGTAGCCTTTCTTATACAATGCCTCAATGTCGCTAAGAGGAAGTTTCTCCTGTACCTTGCCGCCATGTTTGACAAAGACGGTGCCGTCTTTCTGATAGACCTCGTAGCCCATCGAAGTCATTATCGCTTTAAACTGGGCAAAAGAGGAGAAGGTGTATTGTTTGGCGACATCCAAATCTTGCTCCACTTTCTGTTTCCGGTCATTGCCAAGTATGCGGTCTATCACTTCCTGTGAGCGTCTGCGCTCATGGTCATGCTGTATCTTCTTGCCATCGGGAGCGATGCGGGAGGTAACGATATGCAGATGGGTGTTATCTGTATCATAGTGGGAATAGACTAATAAGGGTTGTCCTTCCTCTCCATATCCCATTTCTGAAAGATAGCGGTGGGCGAAGTCCAGTAGTTCTGCCTCTGTCATTTCATGTCCCTTGCAGGAAAAGGCGACGTGGAACTGTGCCTTTTGGATTCGGGTGTTTCGGGAAGTGTACTCCTGAAAGTATGTGACCAGTTCCTCCGGGGTAGGCTTTCCGAATGTGCCGAGTGTGCCGAAGTTCTGCATTTCGAGCATACGGGCAACACCTTTCGCTACTTTACGTTCATTATAACCGACTGCATGGAAGTTCGAGCTTCCGGGTAATATGGTGGCTATCATACTTGGGTGACTTTATCTTTGGATAATATGACTATGGTGTTTTGATAGGATGTAACCGTGGTTACTCGGTTCATAATATCAAGAATACTATATAATAAGGTATAAGGGAACTCTAAAACTATAGTTTGATAGCCCTGCGAGTCACGGTTTCAAGGTCTCTCTTTATCTCGTTCAGTGTTTTCTGGGTTTCAAGTATAACCGGCATCAAGACCTCACGGATATAGCTGGGTGGAAGTAACCCAGCTACCGCAAGTTCATTAGCTCTCTTAACCGACTGGTTCAGGTTACTGCCTGCCCAAGATAGTTCTTCCCGGAACTTTCGGTAAAACGTACCAAGGTTATTGATTAGTTCTAACCGCTGTCTGGCATCGGTGTTTGAATACTCAGCCATTGCAGAACGAACATAAGTTGCAATGGTCATCTTTTTCTCTTTCAATTTCTCTTTGAGCGTTGATTGCTCCTCCGGGGTCATTCGTACCTTTATGTACTTGGTCTTTTGAGTCATCATACAATAGTCCTTTAGTAAAATTGGTTTCCTGAACCTTCTTTCGCAGGGCGAAACAGCGAGAAATCGCTCCGATGCGGCAGCAGTCGGCAAGTCACCTTTTCAGGACGAAACGGAGTTTTGTGGCCACAAAGGTACAACTTGCTTGACAAATCCTGCAACGCAGTTCGATGTCCTCCAAGGTTCGTTTTACGACAAAATTACCGCTGAAACTCCACCCGGAAAGAAATACGCAACAGAATTTTTTGAAAGCGGTGTTCTCTAACCGAGATTACTTTAACCCGATAACCAAGGATATAGGATTGCTCGTTTCCCATAGTGCGAAGTGTCTTGATACGGTGCTATCAAGTTACCGTGGTTACTATAACCAAGAGGATGACCTATGCCGATAGTTCGGTGTCTGATGATGGAGGTTATCAATAACTCTGGTTCTATGGTATCGTATAACTACGGTTACTCGAAATCTGCATAACTGAGTAACATAACCCAAAGGTAGCTTTACCACCAAACCAAGAAGTCTGTATCTCACTACATCTGATGATGTAATACTCGATGCGATTATTCCCAAGTTTCCGTAGATAGTTGATACGATTAACCCTATGCTCATCATCCAAGGATAACATGGTATCATTTACCAAGACAAAAGGGAAAAAGAGTATTCCAACCTATGTATTCAGAGTAACTGATACTTTGGACGGAGAGGTACTTTAACATAAATATCAAGGTATAGGAAACCATAGTTCGATATAATCTAAGTGCTTGAAACCGAAGGTAAAAAGTCTATTGAATTGCTATAAAAAGTAATGATATTTCTTGGTTATATCACTGATTTTCATTATATTTACATATAGAAATAGCCTTTGATTGGCTACATTATTTACGCTAAAAATTGAAAGTTATGTTGTTTGAATTGCTATTCCTTATATACTTGCTACCGGTGGTGTTCTTGTTCGTCCTACTACTTAGGTTTGCGCGTTTTCTTATTGTCAACGTGTTCAGGACTGCTATCTGGATTATCAAGAAATCGTTTGTCCTTTTGTGGAAGGGACTGGTTTTGCTCGCTGTCGTGACAGTAGGGAATATTACTGCCAACCGCAATCAAACAGATAGTGGTAGGTACTGAAAAAGCCGCACCAATCAAATAATGACTGATACGGCTCATTGGGGAGTAAACTAAATCTTCCCTATGGTTAAGGATTAGCTTCTACACATCAACTAGAAACCTTTACCTTTGCTTCTTTCATAAACGACTTCCTTTCTTGAATCGCAATTCAGCAGGCGAAATTGAACGGTGCAACCCGTAGGAATGTCCTTGGGTAGTTGTTTGACAAGTTCCGCAATGACTTCATCCACATTGCTGAAACCTATATCCGTAAGTTCGCTTACCACATCACCCTTGAAATAGGCACGACCATAAATCATCATCTTCTTTGAGATACGGAACAACTTGTCTTCTGAGGTTTCAATGTCCTTTGCTTTTCCTTGCTTGCTCTTCTTGCTGCTAAAGAAGATGAAGTCTATGACCTTTGCGTTCAGTTCCCATGCTGGAGTGAAATCCAACTTTACATATCCACGGGTAATGTTAAGACCATGACTGTGATTCATTCCGAAAGCCACTTCATACAAGTTGGCATCACAATCATTTTGGGCAATAGTGCCCCAAGTATGCCGGAAGGTATAATAGCAGTAGTAGTCCTCTTTCTTCATCCCCATATCCATACAGATTTTACGGATGCCAATATTCACATTTGCGTTAAAACTATCGGAGTTGCTGTACCGCTGGTGGAAATTGAACAGGTATTCATCCTTTTCGTCTGACAGGTACTTGTCAAAAGTAGATTGGATGAATGGTTCAACTCGCATTTCTATGTAGGCTTCATCCCGACGGCTATGCTTGGTCTTGGCTCTCTTATAGCCGATGACACCATCTTTGTAATCCTCTTTTTTGAGTTCATACATATCAACCGTGTTGATTCCACCCAAGCAGAGGGAGAGGAGCGCCACGTCTCTGCCCAATTCAGGAAGAGAAGAAATCATCTTGCTTTGAGGAAGAGGACGATTGAAAAACTCACGGCAAGCCTCGGCACTGATGGCACGTTGAACAGTGCTATCAGACTTTGGAATTTGTATCTTATTCCAAGGGTTGAACTTAATGCGAATCATTCCACGTTCTTCATCATTCAGCTCCATGATGGCTTTTTTGTAAATCTGCCGAACACAAGTAGGGTACATTTCCTTTGCACGATTCGTCTTAGACAACTGTTCAATCCATAAATTCAATACAGTAGAAGTAAGCTGGCTAAACATGAGTTGGTTTGAACCTACATATCGCTCCAAATGATTAACGGCAAGATGATAGTTCTTAGCCGTCCGTTCATGTCCGTTCTTTTCCATTTTACCAATGAAGATTCGAGCATATTCGCTGAAACATACATCAGCATCATTCTTTAATAGATACTCGATAACCTCTTTTATATCCCAGTGGTCAGCACACACTCGATTCAACCGGTCGGTGTATTGCCGAATGAACATTGCGCAATACTCATTGACAACCGGGTCTGTCAATTCACCATTTTTTGCGATGTGGGCTTCATCAACGATTTTGTTCGTCTTGATGTAACTTGACTTACGCTGATGCGTCAGTCTGATGTAAACCGTGTAAAAGCCATCGCCTCGCGGTTTCTTTACCGTTGCTTTTAATGTCGTCATATCCTTCTTTTAATTTTAAGGGGTAAATACTCTAAAATAATCCGGGGTAAACAGGGGTAAACATGGTGATTTCCGGGGTAAACATATGGAAAACATTTCCGTTCATTTGGCTCATTTTTT
>CANQSM010000073.1 GCA_947626525.1 uncultured Phocaeicola sp.
TTTTCTGGCATTTATAGGAGTCTCGCAAGATTCTGCAGCCGTCATCTGCAGCCTTTAACTGAATATCCCTAAATTACGTTGTGCTTGGACGTCTCCATGCTCTGCGGCTTTGCGAAACCAATTAACCGCTTGTGCAAAGTCTTGTGGTACACCTGCACCATACTTGTAACATACTCCTAAATTACATTGTGCTTGGACGTCTCCACACTCTGCGGCTCTGCGGTACCAATCAACCGCCTGTGTGTAATCTTCGACATTGTAATCTTCCTCTCCTTTATCGAAATACCGTTGCGCATCCTGTGTGCATCCGGCTCCGAAAAGGAAGATGGAACAAAGTAATAAATCGATTTTTTTCATGATTGTTGTATTTAATTCTTTGTTTTGTTTTTAATTACTTAAAAAGCTCTCCCCAAGGATAACTTCCCGGTTTCAAGGTTACATGTACATCCTCATTCCCAGTCCGGCACATGCGTACTACCCCCGGTGCCACTTCATCTGTTAAAAGGAAACTGTCCCAACCAAGTCTCTTCAATATAGAAAATGCCGTGGCTCCTCCTTCTATGATAAGTTCATCCGGACAAGCCTCCTTCACTAAAGCCTCCGTCACCTCAGCCATTGTCGCACGCAACCGAAGCGCAAAACTTTTTCCGCCTGTTGACGGATAACCGATAGTCAGTACTGCCGAATGGTTCTCTCTGTACCGAATACTGAGCAGCTCACTCCATTTTGCGGCAGGAACCGTACCTTTGAACACCTCCTCCGGCATACGTTCTATCGGAATGGCATGCTTCCTGATATAAGGTTGTTCGGCAAGCGAAGTGCTGAGTGTGCTGCCGCATACTATCAACGCCTTGCCGGATTGTAATCTTTCTTGTTTTCGGACCTCCTCCGTCTTCCCCCCGAAGCGAATTCTCAAACAAGCGGTAAACAAATCGGCGGCGCCGGCCAACAATGTATTCCGAACATCCAAAGAGGACAAAAGAGAAGCAATCTCTTCCTCTGTTTCCGCATCGGCAATATACATCGCATGCCTCTCCGTCCCCGAATCAAGCGAAGAGAGCCGGGATTTCTCCAACCGCCGCATTCCGGACATTCGTTCCGTCACCACCGAAGTCATAGCCGGGAACTCCGGATCGGAAGCGAAAGAGGTTTCATGAAGAGGCACGTTCCCTATATAATAGATTCCCTTTCGCACCGTCCGTCCTTTAGAAGGATTCTCCGGCAGATACAGCACCCGGGTATAACAGGTTTCCTCCAACAAAGCACGAAGTTCCGGAACCACATGCCCGCGTAATGCCGAATCTGTTTTCTTGAAAAACTCCCGGGCTCCGGCTTCCTGTAACCGACGCACCACCTGACGGGTTTCAGCCACCGCATCTTCCTCTGTCATGGAACGGGTATCTGTAGCGACCACCAATATGTCGCAATCAGGCAGAGGTCGCTTTACAACAGTCAGCAAACTCGTACGGAGACCAAAACGAAAACCGATGCCTGCTATTTCAGCGGCACCAGTGATATCGTCAGCAATAACTGTAAGCATCTTTCAGACCAATTTACAGATTATTCTTCTTATTCAGCCTGCTAACGGCCATACGGGTAGCATAATCAATAGAAAGCAACATGGCGTCTTCGCTGGCTACTCCCTTACCTGCCACATCAAAGGCTGTCCCATGATCTACCGACACGCGGATGATAGGCAGTCCCAGTGTAATGTTTACTCCTTTCACGCTGTCCATCTTTCCAGTCTCCTTGTTCCAGTTAAAACCGACCACTTTAAACGGAATGTGTCCTTGATCGTGATACATAGCCACGCATCCGTCGAATTGTCCGCACTTGGCCTTGGCAAACAACGTATCGGGAGGAACAGGTCCTACCACATTGAACCCTCTTTCTTTCAGTTCGTTTACAGCGGGAATAATCTCTTTCTCTTCTTCCCAGCCAAACAATCCATTATCGCTAGAGTGTGGATTCAATCCGGCAATGCCAATACGCGGATTCTCGACTCCAAACTGCAAACAAGCATCGTTAATAAGTTCCGTCACCTCTATGATACGCTCCTTCTTCACCAAATCACAAGCTTTTCGCAGAGGCACATGTGTAGATACATGTATCACCCTTAAAAATTCATCTGCCAACAGCATGGCATATTTCTTCGTTTGAGTAAAAGTAGCATAAATCTCCGTATGTCCGTCAAAATGATGACCAGCCATATTTAAAGCCTCCTTATTCAAAGGAGCCGTCACCGTACCGTCCACTTCATCGGCCATGGCCAAGTCTATTGCCTTCTTAATGGAAACAAACGCCGCGTTACCACATTGCGCTGATACTTTCCCATATTCGAACGTACTCATATCCACGCACTTCAAATCGAAAACATCTATGCACCCGTATTCAAACTTTGCGTCCGACACCCGGTTTATAGCATGTACAGTCATAGGAAGCCCCATCACTTTCACTGCCTGCTCCATCACTGCCGCTTCCCCTGTTACCAGCGGACGGCATTTCTCATACGTCGCCTTATGATTCAGGGCACGCACTACAATCTCCGGTCCGATACCGGCAGGGTCCCCCATGGTTATCGCTAAGATAGGAAGATTCATTTTCATTCAATATATTTAAATTAATCAATATAGACTTTCGTAAATGGCTTTGGCATCAGCCTCCGTCACCGTACGCGGATTGTTTTTCAACAAGCGTTGTACTTCCATGGCAGCTTTAGCCATATGATCCACCGCCTCACGAGGGATACCGATTTCACTCAGTTTAGTAGGAATACCACAATCTTTTGAAAGCTGTGTTACAAAATCCACTCCCTTCTGAGCTGTTTCATCCTCATTCGCACCTTTCGCTGATCCGCAAGCAATAGCTACCTGAGCATACTTTTCCAAATTGGCACTACGGTTGAACTTCATGACTGAAGGCAATAAAATAGCATTAGACAACCCGTGTGATATATGGAACTCACCTCCTAACGGATAAGAAAGAGCATGTACGGCAGCCGTATTCACCGGTCCCAGACACAATCCTCCATACAAACTCCCCAACAACAATGCCTCACGCGCTTCGATATCCTGCCCGTTTTTCACAGCCCTCAACAAGTTTCCTGCAATCAGTTTGATTCCCATCAGCGCATACATGTCCACCGCCGGATGAGCAAACTTATTGGTATAAGCCTCGATACAATGCGTCAAAGCATCCATACCTGTTTCCGCCGTTACCTTAGGAGGAACCGTTACCGTCAGTTGCGGATCTACATAAGCAACATCGGCAATCAGATACGGACTCACGACACCTTTCTTCAGCTTATCCCGTTCATCAAGCAAGATGGCATTCGGAGAGACTTCGCTACCTGTACCAGCCGTAGTGGGCATGCAAGCGAACCAGCATCCACGTTTCTTTACGAAGCCCGTACCGAACAAATCTTCCACCTGCTGGTCACTGTCAATCAGGACAGCCACCAGTTTAGTAATATCCAATACACTGCCACCTCCTACACCTATCACACTATCCGCTTGAAATTTCCGAGTAACCGCCAAGATATTCTTGAAATCCGCAACGGTGGGTTCAGCCAAGATATGGTCGAAAATCTCCACACAGATTCCTTCATTGGCCAACTTATCTACCATAGGTCGGATAAGAGGCACAATAGGAGGAGCTGTAAGAATAAACAAACGTTTGAAACCCATCTTTAAATACTCCTCACAAAACTGTGTAGTGCAACCTGTACCAAAAACAATCCGTTGAGGTTGCAAAAGTGTTATCGCTTTCATTTCGTTTCTTTTTTATGTTTCTTTTCCAAATACCCATAAATAGTCAGTTCCTTATCAGCCAAAGGCGCTTTGAACAAGAAACTGGCAAAATAACCTACCACAAATACAATAATATGGCTATACACACCCAACATATATTTATGATGTGTAAAATTCCAAGAGCCCAAATCGAGCAATAATTGCTTTCCATTACCAAAATCAAACTTGGTGGAAGTCAACATGGCATAAGCTGTAAAAAGTATGGCTGCAGCAATACCCACATACAATCCCTGTTTGTTGGCGCGTCGGCTCAACAATCCCAAAAGGAATAGACCTACAATACCTGCCGAGAAAATGGCATACAAACCGAATACAGCACCTAATACACCTTCTCCTCCCCATACAACATAAAGCATAGCAACTCCTAACGCAGCCACACCTGATATGACAACAGCCCAACGTCCTACACGCATACGCTGTTTTTCCGTACTCTTAGGTTTAAAACGTACATAATAATCTTGAACAGTGATAGCCGACAAACAGTTCATGTCCGCATCAAGACTGGAAATTGCAGCAGCGGCCAAAGCAGCAATCACCAGCCCGGTAATACCCGGAGGCAATTGGGTTGCAATAAAATAAGGGAAAACTCCGTCAGCCTTGATACCCTCCGGCAACACATTACCCGTCACATGATAAAAAACGAACAGCCCCGTACCGATAAACATGAATAATGTCCAAACAGGAACACTCATAACAACACCTATATACGCTGCTTTCTTAGCGCTTTTATCATCCTTGGCTGTCAGATACCGCTGTACAATCGTCTGGTCCGTTCCATACTTTTGTATGGCATAAAAGATACCGTTCAAAGCCATGACAATGAAAGTCAATTGCGTCAAATCCCAATCATAGGGACCAAAGCTAATCTTTTCAAATTCTTTGGCTACGGAGAACACTGTAGAAGGTCCTCCTTCCGGCAAGAATAGCAGTAACAAAAGACAAATCAGTCCACCACCAATCAATAAGAAACCTTGAATCACATCCATCCATATAATGGCTTCCATACCTCCCAACAAAGTAATAAGAATGATGACCACTCCCAATACAATCAGAACCAGATAGATATCACAAGCCAAAAACTCAGACAGAGCCAAACTTACCAAGAAAAAGACTGTACCCATTTTGGAAAAATGTCCCAAAGAGAAAGCTAATGAACTATAAAAACGAGCAAAAAAGCCAAAACGCCGTTCAAAATACTCATACGTACTGAGCTTAATGATTTTACGGAACAGAGGCACAATGATTCCAATCATAGCGAGTAGCACGACAGGAACCATCAAACCCTGTACCAGTAAAATCCAGTTAGAAGCATATGCTGCCCCCGGATAAGCTAAAAACGTAACACTACTAATTAATGTAGCAAATATAGACATGCCAATAGCCCATGCCGGAATTTTCCCACTTGCTGCATAATAAGCATGTGTATTTTTCTGACGATGAGCGAAATAAAAGCCCATTCCCACTGCGGCAAAAACTGAAACAATGACTATCACATAGTCAACCCAGTGTATAAGAGATTCCTGCATAATAAAAATGTTTCAATGTTTAATATTAGATGGATTAAGAGTTAAACACAATAATGCTAACGGACAACTTGGCGAGCACGTGCCGCAATTTCAGCTTCCGCTGCTTCAGGTAATCGAGTCAACGGAGGCAACATATACGAATCGCACAAACCATCTACCCGCATCATGACTTTCAGCGCTGTCAAAGATTCGCCAAGTGTTCTTCCTTCCTGATAAATTTTAGCGATTGCATTGGTTTCTTCCTGCAAACGATTGGCTGTTTCCATGTCACCAGCAACAGCCGCTTCATACAAATCCCGAAACATTTTAGGTACAAAATTGCCCGTACTGGGTACAATTCCATCAGCTCCTAATTCCAAGCTGTGTGCCGACTGAGCTGCCCAACCACAAAAATAAGCAAAATCTTCTCTCTCGCGCGAAATGGCCAGACAAGCCTCCATCCGTTCCAAATCTCGTTCTGAATCTTTGAGGCCAACAATATTATGATGCTCACTCAAACGACGTACCACTTCTACGGGAATAGTCATATGAGTAGTAGCTTTAATATTATAAAGCATAAGAGGTGCCTTTATACTATCAGCTAAGGTCTTGTAATAGATATACATCTGTTCATCCGTCAAAGCATAATAACTGGGAAGAGTAGAAACAATCACATCCGCCCCGGCTGCCACATAGGCCTCCGCCGCTTTCACCTGTTCCGAAACACACGTTCCTGTCAAACCAGCATAAATCAATATCTTTCCTCGAGCAGCTTCCACGGCAGTCCGCACCATCAGCACACCATCTTCCGCCGATACGGAGTTACCTTCCCCCGTTGTTCCCATTAATAGAGGAGCTACACCACTTTCCACAAAACTTTCAATAATACGCTCAACTGCTTTTACATCCAAAGCACCTGCAGCAGTCACCGGAGTGATCATCGGAACTACTACACCACAATATTTACTTTTCTTCATCGTATCAAAAAAATTAAAGGTTCGCTTTCACGGCATCAATCAACTCTTGATACTCAGCCTCTGTTAGATAAACTTTACCTGGATTCATCTGGAAAATACCTCCATAATCAGGACCACCGACATATTTGGGAACCAAATGAAAATGCAAATGAGAAAGCTTATCACTATATGCACCGTAATTAATTTTCTCAGGATGGAAAGCCTTATCCATGGCACGGGTCACTCTTGTAACATCTGCCATAAAAGCGTTACGCTCTTCCTCGTTTAATTCGAACAAATCATTCACATGATCTTTATAAGCCACCAAACAACGTCCACGATAAGTCTGTTCTTTAAATAAAAATACCCGTGAGACACTCAACTGGGCAATTTCAATCATCAAATTGTGTAAAGTCTCATTATTCTGACAATAGAGACATTCTTTAGAATCACTTTTCATAGTAATGTATTTTTATATTAACAAATAAATTCCGCAAGCGAGATACTTTCCTAATCCGGAAACGAATGGCTCTCAGGAAAACAGATTCAACGTTTTGCGGTGTAAACATAACAATTTATTCTGATACAGCCTCTTTATTTGACAATTTTTCTCCTAAAAGACTATAAACATGTTCCTTTTCACCAACAACCCAAACTACATCTCCTTCTTTCAACGGATCATCAATACTCGGACTGAACAAATCTCCACCCAAATTTTCCACACCGACAACCAAACATTTATACCGATTACGAATACCGCTTTCCCGAATACTCTTTCCCAAAAACGGCGAACCAGCATCCACCACGAATTGCTTAAGACTCATCTCACGTTTCTCCAAATCGTCTTCTGTTGTTATGTGAATTGCCTGCTCAAGAGAATGAGCAAAATCAGCCAACTGCTCATCCGTACCTATCACCTGAATTCTATCATTAGGAAACAATCTTGTTTCTCCACCCGGAATATTTATACGCTCCAGACCACGCAATATGGAAGTTACGTGCACGCCATATTTTTTACCAAAATCCAACTCACGAAGCACATGCCCCACCCACAACGAATTAGAAGGAATATCAAAATCAGACAAGTGTATATCACGAGAAAGAAGATGTCCGGCATACTCAGGTACTTTCCTTCCTTCAAACTCATCACGCATATCCCGCACACGAAGATTCTGCATAAAAGTCCGTTCCATGAAAATAGACTGTCTTTTCAGACGACGGGAATAAACCATAACCAGTACCAGCACAATCGCTACACCAATCAGCATAGCCGAGGAAGCCCGAAAAAAATGCGATATCACATATACCACAAACAATACGGCAATCACCATGCGCAAAACGATTGTCGACACCAAAGGTGCCCAGTTAAAATGACTGTCACGCCATAATGCCTGAAATTCTACCGAATGATTTTTCTTCATCACAATGGCACGCAAGAAAGGAGAAATAGCCAGTACCGTTACAACAGCTCCCACCCAACGACTCCAAGTTTCAGGCAGGATGGCATGAATCATCGGTACAACAAAATGGAAACAGATGGTTATGACAGCTATGCTCAATATAACATAAACCGACACAATCCTTATCACGGACATTAAAAATTTCCTCCAATTATTTTCCTGATTAACAATTGTTTGCGAGCGGGCAGCATAATGTTCCAACAAATCCAACCATTTGGAAGGCAATTGTTTTTGAAGCATCGTATAAGCCGGAGCAGACAAACGAATCATATACGGAGTAAGAAATGTAGTAATGACAGAGACTGCCACAACAATTGGATACAAAAAGCGACTGGTCACTCCCAAGCTCACTCCCAAAGAAGCAATGATAAAAGCGAACTCACCTATTTGAGTCAAACTGAAGCCACATTGCATAGCCACCTTCAAGGGCTGGCCAGCCAAGATAAATCCTCCAGAACCAAATATAGCCTGCCCCAATAGAATGGCTAATGTAATAACGATAATGGGAACTTTGTACTCTACAATCATGACCGGGTCGACCATCATACCAACCGATACAAAGAAAATAGCTCCAAAAAGGTCTTTCACCGGAGCTACTAATTTCTCTATCGACTCTGCCTCCACTGTCTCCGCCAATATAGACCCCATGATAAAAGCTCCGAAAGCAGCAGAAAACCCTGTTTTGGCAGCAAGTACTACCATACCGAAACACATCCCCAACGCTACAATGAGCAATGTTTCATTCCCCATCCATTTCCGGGCTTTCTTCAGGAATGTAGGAATCACGTAAATACCCACTACAAACCATAATACCAAAAAGAAGACAAGTTTCCCAATGCTGCCTATCATCTCTATACCTTCAAAATTCCGGCTGACAGCCAATGTAGAAAGCATGACCATCAATACGATAGCCAAAATATCCTCCAAAATCAACACGCTCAACACCAGACCGGCAAAACGCTGTTGCCTTAGTCCCATATCATCAAAAGCCTTATAAATGATAGTGGTAGAAGACATCGCCAGCATTCCTCCCAAATAGATACAATCCATTTGCTTCCATCCGAACGCCATCCCCACAAACATGCCGACAGCAATCATACATAAAATAATCGTACATGCCGCAATGACAGCCGTTCCACCCACTTTCATCAGTTTCTTAAAACTGAATTCCAATCCCAAAGCGAACAAAAGAAACACGACACCTATATCTGCCCAAGTTTGTACATCTGCCAGATCACCGATAGAAGGTGTATAAGGCATATGTGGACTTGCCAGAAAACCGGCAACGATGTACCCCAACACTAACGGTTGTTTCAACCGTTTAAAAATCAAAGTAATGACCCCCGCACTAATTAAAATAAGTGCCAAGTCACTTATCAAAGGAGATAATTCAGACATCTTACATTTGTTGTATTTGCCCCCTAACCGTTTCCATTTATTGAGAAGTACTGAGAACTTACAGACAAAAGACAAGTTTTCAGGACTTTCCAATATAAGAGAAATCCTTTAGCGCGCGCTTAATTCCACAATCTTTGAGATTACCTGACAAGCTTTTTCCAACGACGGGATGGGTAAGAACTCATAACGGCCGTGAAAATTAAGCCCTCCGGCAAATATATTCGGACATGGCAGACCCTCGAATGAAAGACGAGCTCCATCCGTACCACCCCGAATGGCTTTTACGGAAGGTTTCACTCCCACCTCTTCCATTGCATTAAAGGCCAAATCAATAATATGCATCACCGGTTCTATCTTTTCACGCATATTATAATACTGGTCACGTAATTCCAGAACCGCCGTATCCGATCCGTAATGGGCATTTATAACAGCTGTCTGCTTTTTCATTTCTTCCTTACGGGCTTCAAACTTATTCCGGTCGTGATCCCGGATGATATATGACAAAGTAGACAATTCCACATCACCCTGCATTCCCACCAGATGGAAAAATCCTTCGTAACCTTCCGTATGGGCAGGGGTTTCATGAGCCGGGAGCAAATTAATAAACTCATTCGCCACCAACATAGAATTAATCATCTTATTCTTAGAATAGCCTGGATGTACATTGCGCCCTTTGAAAGTAATTTTGGCCGCTGCCGCATTGAAGTTTTCAAACTCCAGTTCTCCCACTTCACCCCCATCCATCGTATAGGCCCAATCACATCCGAATAACTTCACATTGAATTTATCCGCTCCCCTGCCGATTTCTTCATCCGGTGTAAAACCAAGACGGATTTTTCCATGTTTGATTTCCGGATGCTCCATCAGATAAACCATAGCTGATACAATCTCAGCAATGCCTGCTTTATCATCCGCTCCCAAAAGAGTGTGACCATCCGTCACAATCAAGTCTTCTCCCTTATGGTCCAGTAATTCAGGAAATTGCCGAGGAGAGAGAATTATTTTATCAGCTTCACAAAGTACAATGTCTCCTCCGTCATACTGCTTTACAATACGCGGATTGACATGTTCTCCACTCATGTCCGGACTTGTATCCATATGCGCAATAAAACCTATTACAGGAACCTTTTTATCCGTATTGGCCGGTAACGTAGCATATAAGTAACCGTTCTCATCAAGAAGCACTTCCTGCAAACCCAAAGTCTCTAACTCTTCTTTTAAAAACTCTGCAAATACCCTCTGTTTCGGTGTACTGGGAGTAGTTCCCGACTCCTCGCATGATTGAGTATCAAAACTCACATACTTTAAAAAACGTTCTACTAAAGTCATATTATTTCTATTTAATGATGGACAAAGTTTACTTTCTTTTTAAAAATGGCTACTTCCATCGAAACAATGCGTACATACCTTGCATTTAGGTAATCCAATCGCCTCGATCAATGTTTCTACCGAATTAAATTTTAATGATGTCAGTCCGAAACGATCACGAATTAACTCCACTACTTTCTTATATTCAGGCGAATCGGTTGTCGCATATTTTTCCAGATTTTTCGTATGATCTCCTTCCAATTCCTGAATCATACGGCGGGTTATCAACTCCAACTCACTTTTCGAAGCAGTGAAACCGATAAACGGACAAGCATAAATCAAGGGAGGACAGGCGATACGCATATGTACCTCCCTTGCTCCGTAATCATACAATATCTTTACATTATCACGCAATTGCGTCCCCCTGACAATGGAATCATCACAAAACAGAATACGCTTATTCTCTAACATGACCCGGTTGGGAATCAGTTTCATCTTAGCTACCAACGAACGTATAGACTGATTAGCCGGGGTAAAACTGCGTGGCCAAGTCGGCGTATATTTTGTAATGCCACGATGATATGGAACACCCTTTCCTTCGGCGTATCCCAACGCCATACCGACTCCCGAATCGGGAATTCCACATACGCAATCCACTTCCGAATCGTCTTTCTGCCCCATCTTAAAACCACAGGCAAAACGTACAGCTTCCACATTCTTATGCTCATAGCATGATGCGGGGAAACCATAGTAAACCCACAAGAACGAACAAATCTGCATTTCCTCGTTCGGCTTGCGTAACTGTTCTATCTGGTCGGCATGTATACGTACGATTTCTCCGGATCCAAGATAACGGTCCACCTCAAAATCAAGATTAGGTAAACTACTTGATTCACTGGTTGCCGCATAAGCGCCATCCTTCTTTCCTATGATAATTGGCGTACGGCCCCATTTGTCGCGAGCGGCAATTACACCGTTCTCAGTCAGCAACAACATCGAACAGGAGCCTTTTACCCTATTATAAACATTTTCTATCCCCTCTTCAAAAGTACGCCCCTGAATAATCAACAAAGCGATTAGTTCCGTCTGATTCGTTTTGCCCGAACTCATTTCAGCTAAATGCATATTTTTGGCAAGTAATTCGGTCTCGATTTCTTCAACATTGGCTATTTTGGCAACTGTCACAATCGCAAAACGCCCCAGATGCGAATTGATCACAATCGGCTGTGCATCCGTATCGCTGATAATTCCAATCCCGGCATACCCCTTGAACTTAAGTAAATCCGGTTCAAATTTTGTCCTGAAATAGGAACTTTCCAAATTATGAATTGAACGTGTGAAACCCACTTCCTTACTGAATGTAGCCATACCGCCACGTTTGGTTCCTAAATGGGAATTATAGTCCGTGCCGTAAAATAAATCGGCAACACAATCTTTTGTAGAGACTGTTCCAAAAAAGCCACCCATATAATCTGTTTTTGTTTTCTGTTAGGTTTGGTTAGTATGGACAAAAGTAGAAAAAAGATAGGACTTTATGAAAAATTTATCTTATAAATTACGCGTTGGTTGAATTAAAGTATTAAATCTCATTAATGAAAAAGTTGTTCATATTGCTGAGACTTAACAAATTAGTAGCGGACAAAACATTAACTGCCATTGCTTTGCATATACGCAACTTCATGGCAGATTTCCTCAGACCCTTTGGAATATGCAAGGATTTCGCCGGGAATCGAGTAAACGAACTCGGGAACAGACCTGGATGTGGCGTTCGTTATTGATGATTCTGAGGATGTATTCTGCATCGATTCCAAACCGGTCAAGGTCTGCACTGCCATGGATAATCATTTTGCAGAAAAAGAAAGTGCAAGGCAAACTCTTAAGAAGCGGGAAAATAAACATCGAATGATATCTACTCAAAAATAAAAGTACATATTTTAAATACAAATATTATCATTTTTCTTGTCTATATCAGTTAATAATAATACATTTGCATATATTTTAACCAATATAATACAATTATGAATAAAATTCCCATTTTTTCATTAACATTACTTTTCGTTCTAATTTTACCTTTATTTGCAAATGCACAGGCCACAGTGAAAGGTATTGTAACTGATGAGGGGGGGGGTACCATTAGTAGGCGTATCCGTCCGCTATAAGGAGTTTCCCCAAGTCGGTGTTACCACAGATATTGATGGCAAGTTTTCCATCAAAGAGATGAAAGAAGGCAAGACACTTGTTTTTTCTTACATTGGCATGAAAAATGTAGAGCACTTATTGAAAGGAGCAACACATCTCTTTATCAAAATTAAAATGGAATCTGCAACAAGTGAACTGGATCAAGTTGTTGTTACAGGTTATACTCAAACTACTTTTAAGAAAATGACTGGTTCTGTTGGAATTATCTCGGCCGACCAGTTAAAAGACCAAACCCAACCAACGGTAGACGCCCTCATGCAAGGAAAAATAGCTGGAGTGGCTGTATCAGCCATATCCGGGCAACCGGGTAGTACACAAAAAATACGAATCAGAGGTACCAATACAATCACCGGAGATGGTGAGCCATTATGGGTTATCGATGGAGTTCCCATACAAAGTGGGAGTACCGATATGCCTACCAGTACTGAAATAAAGTCCGGTCAATTTGACGACTTGTTCATGAATGGTGTCGCCGGCATCAATCCCAGCGACATAGAAAGTATTACCATTTTGAAAGATGCCTCAGCCGCTGCTATTTATGGTTCGCGAGCAGCCGGTGGAGTAATTGTTGTCACCACCAAGAAAGGTAAATCAGGAAAAGCCCAAATAAACTATTCAGGCAATGTATCCGTCACTTTACCACCCCAACGGAACTACTCTTTGATGAATTCACAAGAGAAGCTTGCCTATGAACAGGGATTATGGGATGAATTCTCTGCTCCAGGATTTGAAGCCGGGACAAATGACTATCCGATAGTAGGAGTGGTAGGTATCATTCGTGCCGGTAAGGGAAAGTTTGCCGGATGGAGCAAAGAACAACAAGATGCGTATATCGAAGAACTAGGTAAAACGAATACCGATTGGTATGATGAACTGTTTCGCAACAGTGTTTCCACCACTCACAACTTGTCCATTAATGGTGGTGGAGACAAATATACCTATTATACTTCGCTAGCCTATACCCGTAACGCCGGTTTATTGAAAAATAATGATTACGACCGTTACAATCTGACAACCAATCTATCAATGCACCCCAGCAAGAAAGTCAAGATCGACTTTGGGGCATCCATGTCTTATCAATATTCAAAGTCCCCGGCACTGAATAGTCTAGATCCTTTCCAATATGCTTATTTTGCCAATCCATACGAAAGTCCGTATAACGAAGACGGCAGTTACCGGGCAGATGAAACATATTATGCACTAGGAGAATATAATAATAAAAAGACTAGTTCCAAAATCATACCTGATTGTGGATTTAATGTACTTCGCGAAATGTACGAAACCTCTTCACGTACCAAGAATATAAAAACAATGGTTCGTGCAGGAATCGATTACAGCATTATCAACCATTTGCGTTTTGTGGGTCTGGCTTCATACACTTATTCCACCAACCGTCTAAAGGAAATATACGGTAAAAACACAAAAGCAGCTTTAGACAACCGTCTCTCTATCGATAACAATACTAATAAGGAATATGCTTCTATCCTGCAACGCAATGTAGATAATGAGAGCTATATGATTCGTGGGCATTTTGCCTATGATGATTCTTTCGGAGACCACTCTGTCTCCCTTATTGCCGGTGCCGAACTCCGCGGAAGTAAATCGGACGGTTTGTACAGCAAACGATACGGATACGATGAAATCACCGGAAATGCCATAACCCCACTTCCTGATGATCCGACAGGAGTAGGCTATGAGAAGCTAAAAGCCTATCTCGCTGCTATTGATGGCTCGAACGGAGAAACATGGAGCGAACAGCGCTTTGCCTCTTTCTATGCATCTGCTGACTATTACTACAAAAACAAATATGTACTGAATGCCTCTTTCCGTACGGACGGAAGTTCCAACTTTGGTAGTGGCGAACAATTTAATCCCAACTGGGCAGCCGGCGCAGCGTGGAATGCCAGTGAAGAAGATTTCATGGCTTCGCTGAAACCTGTACTGAACAGATTGACACTCCGTATAGCAACCGGATTTACAGGTAACATCAACCGCAGTGTCAGCCCGCAAATGATTATCAGTTACTACGATGACTACCGGAATATTTCCAACAACATTTATCATATAGGAAAAGTAGTTAGTCCACCGAATCCCAATTTACATTGGGAAAAGACGCAAGACGTGAAAGTGGCTCTTGATTTCGGAATGTTTAATGACCGCTTAACAGGTATAGTGGAAGGATACTACCGGAAAAGTAAAGACGTTGTAACAAGTGTGCAAGTACTAAGCAGCACTGGATTCACCCAACAGAAATACAATACTGCCAATATTGACAATACAGGTATCGAAGCTACCCTGAGTGGAACTCCTGTTAAAACAAAAGATTTCAATCTGTCTCTTTCTGCCAACATAGCTTACAACAAGAATAAAGTGACCAAATATAAAGCTTCCTATAGCAGCATGGGATATAATAACTTATGGGAAGGCTACCCTGTAGATGCCATCTATAGTGGGAGATATACCGGCATTGACCCCGAAACAGGATTATATACATACCAACTGCGTCCAGATGCTGAAATACACACAGCCACCGACTTGAATAAGCCTGATAATTACCGGTATTATCTAGGCACGAGTGAAGCTCCCGTAACCGGAGGATTTAATGTAACTGCCAAATATAAAGGTATTCGCCTTAGCGTAAACGGAACTTTTGCCACAGGAGCCAAAAATTTTGAATACATCAAGTCACCAACTTCAGCTACTACCGTAAGCGGTAATGGGATATTTAATTACACAGAACGCGAACAAGTCTTCCAAAATGACTTATTCGCACATCATCTGAATGTTCCGAAAGCAGCAGCCGACCGATGGACACCCACTAATACAGATGGCACTTATCCGCGCGTGTGGAATCCGTTCGGTGAAGCCTACGGATTTGGCTATTACAATCCTATGGACAAAGAAATCACTTATGGAGCTTTTCTTACCAATTTGTCTTATGCCAGAATTAAGAGCATCATCATAGGATATACGCTACCTAAAAAATGGATAAGCAATTTAGCTCTCTCCGATGTAGATTTCTCTTTATCATTGAATAATTTCTTCACATTCACTGGTTATTCTGGCATGGACCCTGAAACCCCGGGTGCTACTTATCCGATCAGCCGTTCTGTGATGTTTAGCGTAAATGTTGGATTTTAAATAACAATAAACAATGAAAAATAAACTATTCATATCTATCTATTATGGTCTGATGATATTGTTAACTTCCTGCAACAATTACTTAGACGTAAAGCCCAAAGGAAAGATAATTCCTGAAACAGCTGAAGACTTTTCCACCATTATCCATTATTGGTTGGACCAGATAGAAAAGGGAAAAGATGATGTTATCATCCCTAATCCCGAAGAAACAACAACTTTAGAAATGTTTGCCGATGATTTGAATGCAACGCTTGCCAACAATTTCAGCTATACGAGTATATATGCAGGAAGCGCCATTAACAAAAATCAAACTCCCTATAAAACTCTCTACTCGGTTATCAAAGATTGTAATATGATTATCGGCAATATGGATGATACGGAATCTGATCTGGGCAGAACATTATTGGGAACAGCCTGGAGTATTCGTTCTATCTGTTATTACAACCTGATGCAACGCTATTGTGAACCATATCAGCCGGAGACGGCTCAAGAAACTCTCGGACTTCCGCTTGTCGATGATTTTGATATGGAAGCAAAACCTGCACGCGCCAATCTGAAAGAAACTGCCGAATTTATAGAAAAAGGATTCCGAAATGCTCTCTCATATAATGTGTCTAATGAGGACTTCATCTTCACTTCATCAGTGACAAAAGCCTACCTTGCACGTTTCTTCTTTTGGACACAGAATTGGAGTAATGCCATTACCTATGCCAAAGAAGTATTGGAAGAATATCCCATGCTGGAAGCCGATGAATATGTAGAGGCCATTAACCAGAAACAAACAAAAACACACAATGTCATTATCCGTTCATTCACCATGGATGATGATATAGGAATCATGAATTACTCAACTGCACAAGCCGACATAAAATCACGACCCGTTGACAGAAATTTGGTTGAATTATTTGCAGCCACCGATAATGACGTACGTCGCAGATGCAACTTTGACTCCAAACGGATTGTTAATAAAATCATTACAACCAAGCTTCGCAGTGAAGAACTTTGCCTGATTATCGCCGAAGCTTACGCACACTTGAACCAAGAAACGGATGCGTTAAGTTACCTTAACCAGCTTCGTTCGAAACGTATCACTCAAGATTATGTAGCCTATACAATTGACAATCTCCCGGATGTTTTCCAACAGAATATAAAAACCGATGCCACAGGGGCTCCCTTGACAAAGCTGATGTCAGCCATCCTCTGTGAACGACGTAAAGAATTATTCGTTGAAGGCGACCGCTGGTTTGAATTAAAACGCAACGGACGCCCGGAATTTTGGGTTACTGCTAAAGGAAAAAAATTTATCACAGAAAAATATCTTTATACTTTTCCTATTCCCAAAGCAGACATCAGATTGTTTCCTGGTTTGCTCATTCAAAATCCGGGCTACATAGAATAATTTTATCCACAAAAAAACAAAAACAATTATGAAAAAGATACTATATATCCTATATTTCATTCTCACAGGTTCCTCCACACTCTTGATTTCATGTGATGAACCGGAAGAGCTGACCCCCAAAGTAGATGATACATCAGACTATTATTTACTTCCCACCGGAAGTATCCTGAATGCTCAAGATCGCGAAGAAGTACAAGCACTATGGGATGAATACAACAATGCCATTAACCAATAAAAAAAGATTAAAATGAAAACAAAAATCAAAATAACAGGCTCCTTCCTACTAATGATTATACTAATCATAGCGTTGGCAGCTTGTAGTGATGACGACTCGTTGGGTGCAAAGTTATCTTTTAGTCGCTCCATATACATATTACCTTCAAACGGTAGTTTGGAAGTGGAATTGAGGGCTTCTGTTGCACCTAAAACAGATTTAAGTATTCCTATCTCCATTGAAGGTACTGCCATATTGGATGAAGATTATGAAATTTCAGCTAACGAGTTCACGATAAAAGCAGGAGAAACAAGTGCCACTTTAACCATTACCCCCAAAAACAACCTGACTGCCAACCGTGAAATCCGCCTTTCCATCAACCCGGTTTCGGAATATACACTCGGTGACAAGAAAATAGCGATTATCCCTATTGAGGTGAAAGAGCACATTATGTACACTTTCAAACCTAATATCTTCCGTTTGTTAAGCGATATAGACATTAGAATCGAAGTGGAAGGAGAAAACAGCGGAAACAGTTTCAGGGCAACAACAGACATCGTGTTGCCGATAGAAATAGACCCATCCAGTACAGCCATATTGAATGAAGACTTTGAATTTGAAAATGGAATAACTTCCGTCACCATTCCAAAAGGTTCTTACTATACGCATTTTAAGATAAAAATAAAAGAAGGAGCAGAAAACTATACAGGAAAAAACGTTATCTTAAAACTAGGTACGCCAGTTGACAAATCCGAACTTTACTATCCAGGCTCATTTGTATCTTATAATATAAAACTGGATCAATTAAAGTTTACTGACATGCTAGGCAAATGGAAACCTGTGGAAATTAAAGATAAAGACAACTATGTAGGGATATTCAGTTAAAGGCTGCAGATGACGGCTGCAGAATCTTGCGAGACTCCTATAAATGCCAGAAAAC
>CANQSM010000074.1 GCA_947626525.1 uncultured Phocaeicola sp.
AATCTCAAATGTACTTTTCCGACCGACATACACACCCAAATTCGATGTATTCAAATTTTTGTCATGTACTTAAAAAAATAAGTTTTCTTATTGGATACAGAATCTTTGAACGAATACCACAATTTGCGAGCTTCGAAACTCTCGTCTGTTTCATTAAATGGTTGTTCCTGTATATTTCATCTATTCTCATAACCTGATTAATTGTTACATTTATTCCATTGGTTTGATCATTGACTCGATGAAGGCGATTTCATCGGCAGACAAGCCGTATTTCACGTACAGTTGTGCATCGATTTCACGTATGCTCTTGCTCCAATCTATATCACTCCCCACGGTAAAATCTTGCATAGGAACAAATCTATATGTCTTGCTGGTACCATGCTGGCTGATTTTTGCCAGGCTCAATAAAAAACGAGCAAATTTAGTTCTCAAATAATTAGAGAGATATGTAGCTCTCTTTTTCGTCAAATTCAAATCGGCACCAACTACAAGATATGTTTCCGTACATACAGTGCCTGGAGCACCAACGAATGAATTTTGATTATCATCGTTCAATTCTGTTCCTATATTATTAGATTCAGGTATATATACTTTCCATCGGTCTATCCAAGTTTTATGCGATTGAATTTCAGCCCGCTCTACATACCCAATTTTTCCTGCTCTACCATAGCATATTACTGCATCATGCAATCCGACTGACAATTCATTAAATCTATTGTCGTTAATAAAGAATGTTCTTAACCCAAAGGCCTTTGCGGCAGAGATGTGATTATTTAATGTATCAATATCTTTATCTCTGAATATTTTTCTTAATATGTCAATTGCATGACTATCCCGAATGTAAATATCTAAATCGAGAATTTGAAGCGGTCGCTGTGCAGTATAGGAATCTTTTTCGTAATGCGTTACAACCTTAACGTTTTGCGCTATGTTATCATAATTAGTATTTCGCAAGAAATAACAAACGCCTCCACGATTGTTCGTTTCCGGAAAAACATCTTCGGGGTGCATGAAATCATGCAGTTCGGTAATGTGCTTATCATTTAGTATTGCCGTTCGGAATGAATCCAATCCTTTACCACCAGCCATCCACCGAGACGGCATAATAATACATAAATAGGTTGAACCAATCTGCTCCTTGGATACTTCGACAAATTGATTATATATTGGTTTTGCACTGGCTCCGGCGCCTCCATCGCTTTCTTGGTACGGCGGATTGCCGATAATCACATTGAATTTCATATTTTTTAATTTCCTTATTATCTTTTCGTTATCATCTCCGATAAGGTCATACGACACAAAATCTGTAAATACGTTCTCGACGGGCATGTCCAACAATTTATAAGCTTTTCGAGTGAATTCGTAGGTCAATTTCGAGGTCGGTATAGCATAGATATGTTCCTTCGCCTTATCACCGAACTTCTTGTAGAGCGCAATCGTAAATTCACCCTGTTTGGAGGCGATATCAAGAAATTTTGCTTTCTCTTTCGCATTCAGTTCATCGAACGGCAATATCGACACCATCTCGTCAGCCACCTTTGCAGGCGTTACCACTTCGGAATCGGATAGGCGCCCGAATTTGCGCATCGCCACTTCTACACGTTCAATTGGTGACAAGCTATCATCGCACACCAAGTCATTGGTATTCTCGATTTTATAATCGAGCTTACGCAGTACAAATGAATTACTCTTTCGCTGAATCAATTTGAGAGTACCCACATTCAAACCGAGGTTGCGGGCAATACGACGGTTATCGTCGGTTGCCAGAATTTGCGCAATCACATCTTCCAACGATTTAACCGTCGATTCGGTCAGGAATGCAAAGAAAAGAATCCGTGCATAATAGGCAGCTAACCGTTTTTTGAGCTTTTCATCATCTTCTTGGTCCGTCGGCTGTTGGGGATTTGCTGTCTGAGCATCCTTTTTATCGGCATCCTCTTTCGGATTGTCCGTTTTGCCTTCGGGCGTATCTATATCGTCTCCCTCACCCTCTGTCGGTTTAATCTGCAAACCGTTTTTGGCGTTGATAGGCTCTATCGTGCGTAGGATGGCCGCCAATGCATCATCTTGCAACAGATCGTTATCCGTCGGTATCTCCGATGCATCATCCAAAATGCTGCGTGTTCGTGAGTACTCACGAACAACATCGGTGATATTGGTCGGCGTAGCCTGCTGCAACTTATTTTTATTTAGTAAAATAATCGGAGAAACCGCCAACTCCTTTGCAATCCGTTCTTTGAGTTGCACATTTCCTTGTACCTCCGTATTGACATTGTAGAATTGAGATTTCAGTTCCTGTAAAATGAACATTCGATTCGGGTCGAAATCCACCAACAGTGTCTGCGGCTTCATATTGTATTTGATAGCCTTACCGCTTTCGTCCTTGTAAGTTTTAATGTATTGATTTTGCAAACGGAATATCGCTTGGTCATACTCCTGCGGCGAGGCTGTCCCTTTTAGATAAAGCATGGTATCCCATTGAGGCACGGTCGTACCAGTTAGCATCCGATTGACGGTCAAAGTCAACGTCTTTTTATCCTTACCCTCACACACTGCAATCGCACGCTTAACATCGTCCGTTGATTTGTATTTACGTTCATCATCGAATCCTGCGATGTTGATTATCTCATAATCGCCGAGATTCTTGAACACGTCTCTATTCTTCTGTATCAACGCAGCCATAGCATCGCAAGAAGCACGAAACGGCAACACACAAACGATATGGCGACACATTTTACCCTCTTTGATTTTATCGTAATCAAGGAATCCGAGCAAATTTTCATCCTCTTTCGTACCATCGATAACCTCCAATAAATCGAGTAGCTCGGCTTCGTGAGTGAACTGGCGGTGGCTGCCGTTTGCCCGAGGTGCCGTCGAAAGCGGACGAAACAGTTCTGAAAAGGCATAGGTGATACCATCCTTGCGCATCTGCTCCATCTTTTTGCGCGACGATTCATTGGGATTGAAAGCAAAACGAATCATCTGCGGAAACCCGTAGTAGGGATTGTCCCATTCATCGCTGTCAAGATGTTCGTCGTTCCACTTCCGCTGCGCGTCGATAATATCAGTAAACTGAACGAAAGCAATAATATCCTCCTTCTTGAACTCATCACTCATCAGAATGCGATAGGGCGTACCTGACAAATGGAGACGGCTCTTTGTATTCAACGTCTTGACGGCATCTTCAACCCTGTCTAATGTCTCAAAGCCATCCACGTCTTTTAACTCTTTAGCGATCTCTGATTTGCTAAAATGTTGTTCCTGCAATACTTTTCCATAGGACGCACCACGAGCGCCGAAATGTGTCTCGTCAATAATCAGCAGATCAATCTGATGCTCAAACACCTCTTTGTGTTTCTCTTTTATATCATCGCCTTGCAAATCCTGTAAAGTGAGGAACAAAGCAACGTTTTTATCCGGGTCAGCAAACATATCGGCTATAACCGTTTCATTTTGTTTCAATGCTTCGCTGTCAAGATAGTGGTAACTTTCAAAATACTTGTGGCTCTCGACCGTCTTTTTCCACTCCTCCTTTACATCTGCTTTGGCAGATACGATAACTACAAACCGCGCGTTAATCTCCTTGGCGCAGCACATCGAGGTAAACGATTTACCGAATCGCATAACTGCATAGAGCAGCAAGTTTGTGCGCCCTGCTTCGACCGCATTCTTGAAATTGTTGATAACCAATCGTTGGTTGTCGCGCGGCGAGTAGTTTTCTATTCGCTCATAAGTCAATATTTGCGGCAGGCGGTCTGGAGAATATAATGGATATTTGCCATTCTTTTCGTGTGCGCTTTGAATAACATCCGTAACGGCATCATTCACATCTTCCGCTGTCGTTTCTTTGAAAAACTCTCGGGAATAGTAAGGCATATTGGCAAACGTGTTCGGCCGCAAGCGTACTCGTCCCCTCTCTCGCTCCAAGAAAGTATGAACGGCAAAATCACGAAAAATGGTATTTTCATCAATCTGAGCAGAATGCTCATACTGCTGAATCAGCGCTGGAAATATTTTTCGCCATTCCTCCAAACGTACCCGCACACCCCGTGATGTATCCCCGACTTTCAAATAATTTGGGACGGTCTCTGTTGAGAACGCATAAATATGAGGTTCAACCCGGCCGACAATCATATTGTCGAGAATGGTTGTATCTATTTTTACATTTGCATTTCCCATACTACTTTTGTTTAATTAATGATACAAAAGTTATGATCTCATCTTTGCTCCAATCCTTAATTTTGCAGTAAACCCCATTATGTTTGTGCATATTGTTTTTTTGACAACCCTCACACTCCTGTATTGTTTCAGTCGTACCAAATAAGGTCCGGGTCGTTTTCCGAACACATCCGCAACTATTCGGCATCACCCCTTTCAACCCATCCATCTGCCAGATATTCCACGAAATGATATAGGCGATATATCGCAGTGATTTGAGTTGCGGTTCTCGATGGAATTTTGCTTTATAATAATCAATAAATGTGTAGAGCAACGTCTCACGGGCCAGCAACAGATTGTCGCCCTGCCATTCGTAGCCATAGATGCTCATGTATGCCGTCTGCGCAGCTTTCAGCCATTCGCCCGACGTTTCCGTGTTCTCTCCAACGATGCGCAACTTCCTGTCGAGCAAGCCGATTCGGCGCTCTATCGGGATAGACTCGCCCGTTACCGTATCATATCGGCTGACTAAATAAGGGGCTTCGCCACAGGTGATTTCGAGGCGGTTTTCTTTCACATAGTCACGCCATGTCCTACCCTCCGGGAACAGGATTTTTCCATCTGTCGGAATCCACGAATGCGTTCCGCCGGGATTATCCACCTCCGTATTGAATACATTATCCCGACCGAACCAAGCGTTATCGACCAGATTGTTCTGCTTGTTGCATATCCACGACGGGGTGAAAACCTCTGCCATCTCACGGCTGCGCTGCTGCTGCATCTCTCGGCTTTTGACGGCACGCGGCTTAATGATTCCTCCGTTTTTCCCTGTAATGGCTGCAATCGTAATTTGATCATTATACTGATAACCGATGCCTAAACCTGCGTAGTTGTTCGTCGCCCAAAAGATATTGACTTGGTGCTCCTCCGTGCTTAATGTATGGTCTTTAAGCAGTGTGATGAGCAATTCGGGCGACCGCTCGAAAATCTCGTTTTCTTGTATGTCAATTTGAGAAGATACCATCCGTCAATCCATATTATACACTACAAATATAGCATTTATTGTTAATTTAATCGCATTATTAGGGCATAGTTTATCGTATTTTAGTTTTTCTGCCATGTTTAGCGTAAAATAGCCGAGACAAGGCATGGGCATATAGAAACACACATCCATGATATCTATCTTTTCCTTTTTAAAGACAGAAGAAAATTCATCATAGGCAAAACCCAACGGCATTCTTTCCCAGCAAAAACAATATGCCAGCCACTTTACTTTCAAAATTTCAAATAGGCAACAAAACAGTAACGGGTCGGAAAATAAACTTATTTGCCATGTTTCCTTTCAAATAAGTCTTTATTGGTTTTCCCCCATTCAAGCATGGCATCAATAATCGGAATGAGTGTCATCCCCAAGGAAGTGATGGAATATTCTGAGCGAGGTGGAAGTTCCGGGAAAATGGTTTTCTCTACTAAGCCGTCTTCCACTAACTCTTTTAACTGTAAGTCAAGAACCCGTGGAGCAGCTTCCGGTAATGCCTTATGAAGTTCACTCGGACGCATGGCTTGATAGCGTAATTCATCTAATATGCATGATTTCCATTTGGAATCAATCAAGCTCATGGTCAGTCGCAATGGACAATCTAAATCTATAGGGATTTTTCTTTCGTACATAATTCCTTGTTTTTGTGACAAAGTTACGAATAACATTCAATAAAACAGGTACACCGAATAATTTTTCTGTATATGAATAATTTTACGGTACTTGCACAGACAGAGGCTACCATATAACTTTGCAGCAGAATTAGTAACACCATTAAATTACAAAATCATGAGAGCAAATATTGCAGAATACAAAGCAGTGGAAAACGCTGCTATGAAGTTTGTTAAAAGTGTAGCAGAAGGGAACAGCACCTATGCAAAAGAATTATTTGTCGATGAAGCTGTTTTATTCGGCTATTTAGACGGTAAATTGGAGCATGGTTCCATTACAATTCTACCACAATGTCGATACGGTAGGCGCAGGCAATGACTTTAAAGCACGTGTCGATATCGTTTCCATAGAAGAAACTGTAGCTGTCGTACGGGTATTGGAAGAGAAATGGGGTGGCAGAATTGATTTTACAGATTACTTGCTTCTGCTTAAAATAGGGAACGAATGGAAATGCGTCGCCAAAGCATATAATCAGAACTCGGATACCATTCAAAAATAAAAGGAGGAGAATATTATGAAAATTACAGTTGTCACGGGAAGCCCACGCAAACAGGGCAATAGCTTTGCCATGACCGAGGCCTTCATAAAGGAAGCGGAACGCTGTGGTCATACAGTACGGCGTTTTGACGCAGCTTTTATGAAGATTGGCGGTTGCCATGCTTGCATGACTTGTTACAAAACCGGAAAGGCTTGTTCTTTCAACGAGGAATTTGATGTGATTGCATCCTCGATACTTGAATCTGACGCGATTCTATTTACCATGCCCGTTTACTGGTATTCTATTCCTGCACAAATCAAGGGCGTAATTGATTGCCTGTTCTCTCTTGTGGTAGGAGAAAAGAAAGTTGCCGGGAAAAAATGGGGACTGATAACCTGTTGTGAGGAAGACGACCCGACTGTCATGGATGGCGTGCGTATTCCAATGGAAAGAACAGCATCCTTACTGAAATGGAATTTGGCAGGAGAAGTGCTCATCCCCGGTGTGCTGAACGAAGGCGAAATAGAAAATACAGATGGCTGTAAACAAGCGGCAGAGCTTGTCTATAAGTTTGGATAAAGATGAAAACATTACGAACCTGACCAAATAATCCAAACCTCCCGCAGCCTGCATACATGAAACGGCTGTGGTTTAATAAGGTTTCGGTTATTGGTCAGTTCTTCTCCAAGAAAAGCTGGTGGTCTATCACATCAGGCAATTCGTCTTGGTAATGCGTGACCATAATCAGCGTCTTGTCCTTTCTCTGGCAAAACGCTTCGATAATGTCCTTGACCAAGCGCCTGTTCCGCATGTCCAAGCCGTGCAACGGCTCATCGAGAATCAGCAGCTCCGGGTCTTTGACAAAAGCCCGGGCCAACAAGACCAAACGTTGCTCACCGCTTGACAACTGGAGGAAATTCCGGTCTTTCAGATGCAGGATGCCAAAGATATCGAGCCACCATGCACATTTTTCCCGGTCTTCTTCATGAGGACGTTTATATAGCCCGATGGAATCATGCAGGCCCGATGCCACAATATCGAGGGCCGGAATACTTTTCAAATAGGCCCGATGCATTTCGGGAGAAACGTAACCGATATGTTTTTTTATTTCCCAAATGCTCTCCCCTGTCCCTCTCTTACGTCCGAAAAGAGTAATATCGCAGGCATAGGATTGAGGATTGTCTGCACAGATCAGACTTAACAATGTAGATTTACCGGAGCCGTTTTCGCCCAAAAGGGCCCACTTCTCGCCACACTTCACCGTCCAGTCCAGCTCCTTAAGAATCGTCCGTTCCCCGTAGCGTATGCTCACTTTATTCAATTGTACCACCTGTTCTGCGTGATAACACTCCGCAGCGTACGGCAACTGCAGGATATGCGCCTTCTTCTCCTCGCTCAGCACCGGTTTCGGATACGTTTCCTGTTGCCGAAGGTAGGCCTCTTTCGTCATCTTTTCTCCGCAACGCATTGCGGCAACCGGTACGATATGCGTAATGAATTCCGGAATATCATCTGTTTTCGACAATACCAAGATGACTTGCAGATGCGACAAGCCGGTCAATGCATTGAGCAATCGACGCAGTTGTCCGCGCGTCCGGGCATCCAATCCGATGAAGGGATTGTCCATAATCAAGACTCTTGGATTGCTTAACAAGGTCTTGGTCAACTGGAACTTGCGCAGTTCTCCGCTTGACAGCAAGACAATGTGCTTGTCCAACATCGGCTCTATGCCGAAAAGTTCGTAGAGTCTGTCGCGCAAGGCGTTATCGGAAGCCTCAGGCAACAGTTCCCGCACGACAGGCGTTGTGTCCAGGTCCTGGGAATTCCACCGCTGCTGGTAATAGTAACTGCCATACGTGTCGCGGAAGGCAATGTATCTGATGTTTTCGTATGCCATGGACGAGGCGGAAGGATAGAAATCATATCTGACTTCATTCATGAGCAACGGGTACTTCCCCGTGATGGTATCCACCAAGATACTTTTCCCGGCTCCGTTCGGTCCGATGATGGCAATATGTTCATTACTCTCCAGTGTAAAATTGACCGGTTCTTTCATCCTGTAAAGCGGATGGCGTGTCACTCCGTTTACAATTTCAATAATCTTTTGCATGTCATATAATGAAATAGATGTGCAAAAGTATAATAAAGCTTCCGTTCCGTCAAACAATATGCTTTATTTGTTTCTTTGGAACAGATGGAACAACAAAGCGGGAACGTCATACAGCAACCGCCACATACGTTATGCGACAATCGTTGCAGAGGCCATGCAACAACCGTCGCACAGGTTATGCAATAGTTGTCGCACAGGTTATGCGACAGTTGTTGCAATGGTTGTCCACTGATGTCCGCGGACGTGATGGTTTCAATGTCCCGATAACCATTCCTTAGTCGCCGCGGATGTGGCGGCTTCGCTGTCTCGGCGGTTGTTCCATACCCTTTCCGCACGGCAGGCTCTTTCCTATCGTTCGGCTCTTGCTTGTCCCCAAGGCAAAAAAGCCGCGCGTGCCCCTAAACGGCCCTCCGCGACCATCCGGCAGAAAAAAGCGCCCTGCCCTCACGCTCGCGGATGACGTTTCCGGCCTTTCAGCCTGCTACGCAGACGCGGCCTTCCCGGGAGCTGCTTCCTTGCCAGACTGAATATGGGCAAATAAAAGAATATCCCGACCAATGACATCACCAGCCCACCAATGGTTCCGGCTGCCAACGGGAACCAGAATGCTTCCTTGTTCTCGCCTATCATGAAAGGCAAGAATCCCAATACGGTGGAAACCACCGTCAAAAAGATAGGAATGATTTTCGTGTTCCAAGCTTTTGTATAGGCCATTATGGGAGAAAGAGACGGTTTCCGTCTCCGGATGGAATTGAACTCATTCAGAATGTATATGCTGGCATTCACCGTGATGCCGCACAGCAGGACAAAAGAGGCAAAGCCTCCCTGATCGAAATTCAACTCGAACAGATAGAATGTAAGGAATACGCCAATGTATGAGACCGGAACAATAAAAAGAATGGCAAACGGCTGTTTCAAAGAATTGAACAAAATACTTGTAATGAAGAAAAGAATGGCAATGATGAGCAAAAGAAGCAGATACTGTCCGTTGTCCTCTTCGTTCCACCCCCATTGGCTCATTTCCGACTCGGCCGTATAACCCATCGGCAAGACTTTGTTAAAAGCCTCTATTTCCTTGTCGAGTATTTTTCGCCCCTGTTCTGACGAACCTATATACTCGTATTGCAGGCACAATTTATACTGCTGATTCTCCTTTACCACTTTCTGCGGAGCCTGCTCTTTCTCGATGGTGACCAGCTCGGACAACTTATATGTTTTGTTTCCTACCTTGCAAGGCATGTTCCGCAATCCCCAAATATCATATTCCTGTGACTGGTTTGATGAGAGCGTCAAACGTTCGGAAGCATGATCCGTCCAGATGGTCCCGCACGAAATATCCCGTCCGAACAGCGGCCGCAGGATGGCAAAGAGCTGTGAAGCGGTGATGCCTTCCTGCGCCATCCTTTCCTTGTCCGGACTCATGTAGAACTCCTGGTAATCATCTTTCCACCATGAAAACTCCGAATTGATTATCACCTCTTTGATACGGCGATAGGCAAGTAACCTCTTCTTCAGTTCTTCAGCCCAATGATAAAGCTCATCGTAATTGTAACCGTACATCTTTATCCGGAAAGAGCCGGCGCTTTCGCGCACATCGTTGTTGAATCCCTGGTCTTGCAATCCATATACGCTCCAGCTTCCTCCTCCCAGCTCTATGGCCTTACTGATGATATTCGCCTTCAGCAAATAGGGGAATCCGCTATATTGATGCTCCTTCTTGAAATAGATGGAGATGGAAGCGCGACGGGCCCCCATCACGGAGGTCTGGAACTGCCTTATCTCCTTGAATCCGCTCAGGTACGTTTCCATCTGCTTCATCAGCGCATTCATCTGTTCAAGCGTGCTTCCATTAGGCAATGTGGCGTTGACGGAAAGTACCGTTTCCTCATTCTTTGAAAAATAACTCCCATTATATACTTTCTGCACAAACAACCGCAAAGTGCCTCCAAGCGCCACGTCCGCCACGGGCTTGATGTCTTCCTTGTAGGCGGCCGACCCCAGTGTCTTATTGTACAAAGAAGCCCACTTCCCCTCTCCCTCCATTTTTTCCGGAAGCAGGAATACGGGAAGCCCGAAACCGAACAGCAACAGAAGGCAAGCGAATACCCGATAGTGACACCAGTAACAGATGAAAGTACGGTACAAGCGGGTAAAACGCACGGTTATACGCTTCGTTCTTAAACGGGCTCTCTTTTTCGGGCACCTGTGTCCGTGCCGCACCTTCAACCTTTCCATCAGAGACGGGACAAAGAATAACGCCACAAACAGGGAAACGGCCAGATTGATAATCACCACGGCGGCGAAATCCTGCAGATTCAGCCTAACCTTCTCTTCCAGGAAAAAGATGACAGACAATGCGCCGATGGTGGTCAGCGTGGCGGCCAACATGGACAAAAAGACTTTCAGGTTTTTCTGTCTCATGTAATGATCGGCCATGACAATGGTATTGTCGATAACCAGATTCAGCGAGATGGTCACTCCGGCCAAAGAATACAGTTGCATCTCCAGCCCGAACAGGTAGTAGAAGATGACAGCTATGGCTATGTTCACGGCCAGACTTATCGTAATAAGGAACAAATAGCGTACCTTGCGGGTAATCAGCAATACGAACAGCAAAAGGATGATGACAGTCAGAGCCGTCCGGAAATAGATCTTGTCCAATTCGCTCTGAATGTATTCCGTAGCGTCGTGACTGATATGCATTTCATAACCGGCAGGCATTTGAGATATCAGCCCGCTTAACGTTTGCTTTATCTCTTTACTCAGTTGCAATTGATTGGCCGTTTCATCAGCCGTTATGGACAGATAAACGGAATTGAGTCCGTTGATACGGTAATAGCTTTGTGGTTTCTCTTCCACACGCTTGATAGAAACCAACTTGGACAAGGGTATCAGAGGATTTTCCTTGCTGTTCCCCTTCACATAGATGGAAGACGGGGCGAATGTCCTTTTCGATTCGGAAGGAGAAATCACCACCAATCGTATCCATTCATCCGGTTTTCCCTCCCCTTTTTCTATATTGCAAGTCCCCAGAAACTCCCTGTTCAGATATTCGGAAACGGCTTGTTGTATATCGCTTACCTCCACGCCCAGCCTGAGCAGTTCTTCCTGATCATATTCCATTCTCCACTCCATAGGAGTAGCTCCGCTCAAATCTATTTTATAAATCCCTTTTAGTTGTGCCAACACAGGTTTGAGGTGCTCCTCCGCATATTGCTGGATAAGTATCGGAGTGGCAGGTGCATTGAGTGTATATACCAGGAACGGGCGGGAACTTTCCTTATCCGACTGTTTGGTTTTTATCTGCGGATAACTCACCCCGTCAGGCAATTGAGGCCATACTTGCCGAATGATGGTAGAAACCTCAAAACGGGTCGCTTCCATATCCGCATGCTTGTCCAATGACAAGTTGATGGTTCCGCCTCCGTTGTTGGAAGAAGAGGAAATTCCGCGTATGCCTTTCACACGCGAAAGCATGGCTTCTAACCGGCTGGTTACTTCAGCTTCGACAATGCGTGACGAATTACCCGGCATGGAATAACTGATACTTAACCCGGGCAATTCCTGGGACGGAACCAGCTTCACCGGCAAAAGAGGCACAAGGGCCACCCCCACAATAGCCAGGCAGACAAAGGCGACAATGAGTGTAAAGGATGATATGCCGTATAGATTTTTCACCTGAAGAAAGCTATTTTCTGGTTCAACTTATTTGCTAACGAACGCCCCGAGGCAAAATCGAAAAGCGTCAGTTTCCTGATTTTATAGTAACTCAACCAATAGTTCTGCAGCGCACTGATATAGTTCTTCTGTGCTTCCTGTTGGCGGTTGAGGGAAAGCGTCAGGCTGTTCACATCCGCTTTTCCGATAATGAACCGCTGTCGGGTTTGCTCATAAGCCAACAAAGCCAGGTCGAGCGCTTCCTGTGCACTGGCAATCAGGTTACGCTGCACATTGAAATCATTTACAGTCATAATCACGTCCTCTTCCAAGCTCACTTCTTCCTGCTTGGCTTCACTCCGTACCACATTCAATTCATTTCTTGCCATATTGTACTTACCCTTGGCCACTCCCCAATCAATCAAAGGAATGGATACACTGACCGATACCAAATCTTGTTGGAGCGGATTACGGTAAGCGTCTTTCAATTTGTCCGACACCTGATTGAATCCGATACTGGCGTTGATACTGGCATTGAACCGGGATTCCCTCCGGGTACGGTCCACACTTTGTTCCGCTTCCAGAATATTTTGTTTTTGCATCAGCAGTATCGGGTTATTCTCTTTCGCTTTAGCCAATGCCGCCTCTGCAGAGATTTCCATCCGCAAAGGCAAATCGGGCAATTCCAAATCGATTTCGGTATTCTTATCCAGATTCAGAAAAGAAGCCAAGCTGGAAGAAGCGCGCCGGACACTCATTTGCGCATTCTTCAACGAGTTTTGCGCATTCACCACGTCCAATTGCAACGTCAGCAAATCGGCTTTGGAAATCACGGCAATCTTATGCCTCTCTTTTCCTATGCGGTACAATGTATCTGTAGAAGCCACATTATCCTGTGCCAGTCTGTATTCAGCTTGTGCCATAGCCAATGAAAAGAAATAATTGACCACGGTTTCCGATACCGCTTCCATATTATAGATAAACTGTTTCTGCGCCTTTTCATATTTCAAAGGCTCAATCTTTTTGTCCCACTTGAAAGGATTATATCCCAATAAATCCTGCGAATAGCCGATTTGTAACGGCACACTGGAATATTGTGTACTATGGGTATCACCGAAATTCTTCATATATTCCAGATCCGTATTGATATAAAATGTACCACCGGTCAAATCGAAATTTTGCCTGATGGCCAATTCTCCGTATGCATTAAACATCTGTTGTTCCCGGTATACATCCTTATCAGCCTCCGAATCATACCGTTGAGTAATATACCGATAATATTTGGCAGGCGTCAAGTTGAGGGTAAGACTCGGCAAACGATTGGCCTTATAAGTGCGGTAGGCCCAATATCCCGACAAGTATTGGTTACGGTAACGGTAGGCTGATAAAGAACTGTCGTTTGCCATATCGATAGCCTGTTCCAGACTCAACTTCAAGAGCTTTTGTGCAGGAGCTGTATGGAAAGCTCCTAACAGGCAGGCAAGGTATAAAATGTGTTTCATAATTCTCGTTTTCTATATATAAACCAATAAAATAGAGGGACAATAAATAAACTGACCAATGTTCCTACAGCCATCGCTCCTATCATGGCTATGGAAAGAGGCTTTTGCAGCTCCGATCCCATATCGTATGAAAACAACAAAGGCACCATGGCAAAGATGGTAGTCAGGGAAGTCATGATAATAGCTCTGAGACGCCGGCGTCCGGCTTCATGTATAGCTTCCGCCAAAGGCATTCCGCTTTTTCGTAGCTCATTGATCGTATCCAGTTTCAAGATGGAATCGTTGATGATAATACCGCAAGTCACAATAATACCGATCGCCGACATCAGGTTCAATGTATGTCCGCATATCTCCAGCAACAGAAGAGCGAAAGCCACATCGATAGGGATTTCAACCAACACAATGAGAGGCTGTACGAAACTTTCGAACTGAGCAGCTAAAATAAAATACATCAGTAGGATAGAAATAAAAAGAATCACGGTCAATTCTCCTATCATCTGTTTGTTAGAGAAAAAACTACCCGAAAAGTCGACTTCCCACCGGTCGGAAGCAGCAAGGTAACGTTCGGCCGATTCCACCAATTCCGAGGGTTCCTTTACATCGTAGAAACGGAAAGGAATGTATTCTCCGTTTTTTCCCGCAGTAATGCTCTTGATATCTTCACCCGGATAGACTTTTACCAGTTCGTACAGAGGAATATAATTCACGCTTCCGCCTTCATCCATTTGCGTAGGAATCAATGTCTCCTGCAATACCCGATTTACCGTGTAAGTTTCCCCCGCAATATTGATAGGTAAATAATGTTGGTAGGAACGCAGTACTGAGACTTTATTCGCTTTGAAAGCCGTTCGTATCGTTCGACTAAGTTCATTGAACGAAACATTATACAATAACAATTTTTCCCTGTCTATCTCCAGATTCAATTGTTGTTGGAAAGCCAACCCCGACGGTATCTTTCCGGTTTCGGCAGAGAGCTGTCTCTCCAAAGTTCTCAGGGATTCGGATTCCGGCGCATGTTCTTTGTTTTTCGGACGGATTTCGATGTTCACATCTGCTTCTCCTGTATCGAAAAGCTTTTCGAAAATGGTTTCCGGAGGAGAAAACGCAACAATGGCCTGTGGATAACGTTTCTTCACAACCTCGTATATCTTTTGTTGCAAAAACGGTATTTCTTTAGGGCTTTCTGTCTTGAAATAAAGTTCCGCCTCCGATGAAGAAAGGCCGGCTTCATTATTCAGCAAATAATCCTGCATGCCTATATAAGCCGTATGAGTGGTCACAAGGCTATCTGTAAGGCGTTGAATCTGATCCACGCGTCGGTTGTTTTCATCAATATGGATATTTTCGTTCCACTCAATACGTACAATCAATTCGTCCTGATCGATTGCGGGCATTCTCTCTTTTCCAATGATAAAGAAAAGCAATACGCATAAGGGAAGAGTCGCCACCGTACATGACAGACACAGTTTCTTGTGAGCGAAGACCCATTCAACGCCCCTGTCATAGAACTGTAGGAAAAGCCGGTCTTTTATCGGTGAACTGAATGTTCTTGCCAAAATACCCCTCTTCCGTATATTAAGTTTCGTAAACAGGAGGTACAGCACCGGCAACAGCATGATTCCCGTAACGTATGATACGGCAAGCCCGGCCGTGACAGCGAATGCCTGATCGAAAAAGATAGCGCCCGCCATCCCACTCATGAAAATCAAAGGAACAAATACCGCCACGGTGGTCAACGAAGAGCTAAGCATTGGGGTAATCATTTCCGAAGTACCCACGACACAAGCCCTTTTAAGCGAATATCTCCTTTCCCTCCATTGCGTGATATTCTCTGTCACGATAATAGCGCTGTCTATCATCATTCCTACCGCCAAAATCAGTCCGGACAAAGAAATGATATTGAAAGAAATATGGAATAGATAGAAAAGCAAGAAGGTGACAATCACCGAAACAATCATGCTGATACCAATCACCAGCGGCGATTTCACATCTCCCATAAACAAGATAGCAATAACGAAGATAAACAGAAAGCCCAAGGAAAGGTTCTGCTGCAAGTTGGAAATAGTATAATCCAGCAGTTCTGTCTGATTACGGCAAATTTCGAAATGAATGTCGGGATATAAGGTGGAGAAATAATCCGTAGTACGTTTCAATTCCGTTTTCAAATCATCCATATTTTCTTCCGCCTGTTTGATGACAGCCAACGTTACGGCTCTTTTCCCATTGGCCAGCGAACGCCCCTGCTCTTTTTGCGGCACAATCTTCACCTTGCAGAAATCTTTCAGTTGCATCATCCGCCCGTTTTTACGGATATAGATATTCTCCACATTTTCGGCCGTACGCAGCAAAGAAGAAATACGTATATTGTATTCGTAATATCCGTCACGCACAATCATGCTGCCCGGTTCCACATTGTTGGCAGACAATGCATTTTCTATATCATCACTGGTCAGTCCGGCAGTATGCATCAGGTCAAAATCAGGGATAATCTGTAATTCCCTGCCGGGGGCACCGGTTATATCGGCCATGGCCACCTGCGGCAACTGCTCTATACGACGCTTGATAACGTTTTCCGCAAATTCACATAATTCCAGAAACTTCCGTTCGTCTGTTTCCCTGTATGAAGAATCCTCCTTCAGCGTAAGGTTCAGATAAAAGACAGGGATATCCGTCGCACTAGCCTTGATGGCTTTCGGGCGGCTCGTCTCTTTTGGCAGACTGTTCATGGCTGCGTCTATCTTTTCATTGACTTCAATAAATGCCAAATCCGTATTCGTACCAAACTCAAAGCTCAATCGAATGACACCGGCCCCGTCACGTGTCTCGCTTTCTATATCACGTAATCCGGAAACCTGCAACAGCTGGCGCCGTACCGGACTGACTACCGTATTCTCCAGTTCTCTGGCAGAGGTATTTTCTCCAGTAATCTGGACAGTAATCTCAGGAATGGCAATATCCGGTAATAAAGATACGGGCAATGTAAAATAAGCAATAAGCCCGATAATGAAACAAGCCGTAAAGGCCATCAATACGGCAATGGGACGTTGTATCAGAAACTTTACCATATTCGTGTACTCATTTGATGACGTTTACCGGGGTTTCGTGGGCAAGATTCAGGTTTCCTGTAGTAATCACGGTATCCCCTTCTTTCAATCCGTCTTCTATGGTATACAATTCCATATTTTCCAATCCCGTTTGTACATAATTCCATAAAGCTTTTCCTTTTTCCAAAGTAAACACCACTTGCCTTCCCGAACGCAAAACCACCGCGCTTTTGGGAACAATCAGTTTCTCATCCAACTGCCGGCGCACATTCACTCTTACATTCATGCCGTCGAACAACTTACTGCCTCCATTCAGACGAGCTTTCACCTGTACCATAGAATTTTCGTCTACCAAAGGATTAATTTCGCAAATGTTTCCCTCCTGTCCGTTTACAGTAGAGGAATAAGGAGTAACAATCACTTTATCTCCTATTTTGATTAAAGGCAACTCACTTTCCAACACCGTGAAACAGACTTCCATGTCCCTGTCATTAATAATTCGGCAAAAGGCCTCCGATGAGGATGCCTTGTTGTGCACTTTCTGAAACAAATTGGCCACCAACCCATCGAAAGGCGCTGTTAATGTAGCCTGTTCCAGCTCCTTTACGGCCAGTTCATACTGAGACTGATTTTGGTCATAACCGCTTTTCACCTTTGCCAGTTCCATAATCTCTTTTGGAACAGCATCCATCTTATCTGGAGAGTATCCCTGTCCAATCAATACATCTTTCAGTTCCAGTTGGGCTTGTTTCAGACGGTCTTTCGCCTGTTTTACCGAATTATCCAGCTTGAACTTGTCCAGCTCCGCCAGTTTTTGCCCTTTTGCCACCCTATCGCCATTCTTTACATAAATATGTGCTATGGCTTCCGCTGACTGAAAATAGACATCCGCATATTCCAAGGCCTGCACCTTGCCATTACTAACCAATTCATGATTGAATACCTGCCTCTCCAATTTCATAACCGTTACATCATTCGGCATGGAAGGAAGAACCGTTTCTACCCCTTCCTTCTCTATATTATCTTCTTTTTTATCACCGGAACAAGCTGTTCCCATAATGGTAATCAGACCGAAAGCCAACAATAATGGTTTCATATATTTTCCAATTTATGATTTATAGTAATAGTATGATTTTTCTTCAAATGTACATGAAATATCATAAAATGCAATCGTTTTTTCATTAAAATGCTTTTTTCTATTTTATATTCTCAGCCTGAAGCAGTTCTTTGATTTCTTTTTTCATATCCTCTACGGCAGGAGACGGTATTTTGGGAGGCTTTTCCAGAACCACGTCAGCGACCTGCTTCAATCTTTTCGGATGCCTATATGCCGGTTCAGCATATAGCTTAGCCAACAGATAATAAGGATATATGCGTGACGGCAACCGATTAACAGCACGTTTGAAATACTTTTCAGCTTCATCATACAATCCTATTTCCTGAAAAATCTTTCCCATCACGTCCAGTATCATCGGATCATTGCTTTTTTCTTCTGCATGCCGTAATACAGTAAGCATTCGAAGAAATGCACCTTTTACACTTTGAGGTTTGGTTGTAGCTTTGCGGCAGTGAATACAATCAAACC
>CANQSM010000075.1 GCA_947626525.1 uncultured Phocaeicola sp.
ATGATAAGAAAACTTGCAGATTTATCAAATACTTTTATTGATTAAATTAATGAATACCAGTAGATAAGTGCTTTTTTAAGGGACGACTATTTAAAATATGAATTTCAGAAATTGTAGTAAGGTGTTTCCTTCATCAATCCCAGTGTCAGTCGCTTATTGTATTCTTTCGCCTTTACCATTCAATATTACGCCATCTTCATTATTATCCTTACAGAGATACATATCATAACCGATTGCCTTAACGCTACAGTATAAAGGAGGCGTAATGACCTTGCCGTCAGCCGTCATCAGACCATACCAACCACTCTCTGCTTCATAGCGTCGGCATTTTGCCATCTTCTCCACGGGCTGCGGCTCTACATCTTCCGTCTCGCTTGTCAATGTACCTTCCTCGTTGTAGTTCTTGGAAGTTGTATAGCGCAACTCATCAGACTCATAGGTCAAATAACTTACGTCATTGATATAGAAATCATTTATTATCTTACCGCTATGGTCATAACGTTGAATGATGTGGTTGCTGAGAGTGACACTGATATATTCGCTGCTTACCCAAATTTGACCTTTCGTGAACGGAATGACCGTGTTCAGCGTACTGTCCAATACGCTCTTGCCTTCTCCATTATCTATAATCCAGAAGTTGTTGGAAGATTCGATGGAGAAATATTCAGGCTGTAACACCCACTTTCCCTGCTTGTCCAGCAGTCCGAATCGGTCACGGCGTTCATTGTGTACAATACAACGGTTATTGTGGAACACATAACCCTCTGCTCCTGGTATATAAGGAATCTGTGGGTCTATCACCACCTTGCCCGAAGCGTCTATGAACTTGATCCATCCTCCATCATCCACCGATGCCAGTCCGTCGGAGAATATCCATGCATGGCTGTATTTCGGCTTAATGACAGGCTTGCCGGTGAACATATTGAAATAGCCACGCTTCTTGCCGTCACTGTAGCATATCAGAGAGTCCATACCCAGTGGCTTGGCTATCCACTTGATTCCCGTAATGGTCTTCTTGCCGTCAGAGGTCTTCAGATAGCCGTCCTCGCCATAGTAAGTGTAATAGGTTACTGAGCGGGAGATATACTGCGTATTGTAATACGATTCATCAAAATGCCTGTTTACCTCCAACCGATAGCAGGCTGTACGACAGAAATCCCAACCTGCGGCTATGGCCAACAATAGCATCAGGAACGCAAAGCAGCTGCCCACTGTACGACGGAGAATTCTGCCATACTTGGAGTCATCCCTCATACCCAATATCACCGTAAACCAGTTGGCAATGCCAACAAGGAGGGCAGTCAACCCATGCCAGAACAGAATGAAAGCCCTTTTCATTGATGTTATCTTCGTTCTCATTTTCCTTCCTCCTCATCAAAAGCTTCGTCTGCCATAATGGTATATAGGTTGTGCCGCACCTTTGCCGAGATGGGTGCCGTACACCCGTCTGACTCCTGCATCTTCATGCATGAGAGACGGGAGAAGAAGTTCATTCGTGTGCTACTGTCCTTGCCCATCGAAGCACGTGTGCCCTCGTGGCTATAGGCAAAGTTACGCGAGTTGCGGATGGACAGCTTCATTGCCACCTCCACGGAATCCTGGTTGGCACCCATATAGGTGAATGTCCATCCCTCGCCACGTAGACGCTCCACAAGTTCCTTGACGGTCTTGCCGTTGTACTCGTGGGAAGCATTCTCCATGCCATCGGTGATGATGGTCACTACCACCACACTGTCCTCAATCTCCTTGACATGCTTGCGCATGGCGGTGAGCGTGATGCCCATAGCGTCATACAGTGGCGTAGTGCAACATGGCTGGAAATCTTCCATCTTCAACGGATGGGCATCTGCCACCGGTGTTTTGCCAAACACGTGCTTCGTCTCACAGCTGCAGAACGTCACCAACGACACGAAATGGTCTTGCGTCCCGGCAAACTTCTCCTGCGCCTTCTTGATACTTGCCAAGGTTTCGTTAAAACCTTCCACGGCAGCCTGGCGGATACTCTCCATCGAACCGCTACGGTCGAGGATAATCACATTGAAGACCTGTGTCTTCTTCATTTCTTTCTTGTTCTTTACTTCTTCCATAATCTCAAAATTTATTTCGTTTGCATGTAACTTGTCTCACTATGACAGAACTTATCAACAACTTTCTATGATAAAAGAATGGCATTTGTAACCATTCTCTATCATCTTTCTTCATTTTCTACGAAAAAAAATATCCCTCTAGTTTACTGTGCCTGTTTTGCCACATTAGCCAAAGGGATATTTCCAGTGCTGCCATGCAATCTTTACCTTCAGGCTTCGGTGGCTGTAGTGTCCACTTCTCAACCAATAGTTTGCAACCGTTTTCAATATGTTTTGCCACATTACGATATACAGCTGCAGTCTGATAATGCAGGTCTTCCACATGACCGTCTTCATCCAATGCTATCTTATTGAACAGCACGATTCGGTTCCAATGGCTATAGTCCAATACTCGTGTGACAGCCGTCAAACACAATGACAGCGTCAGCCGTCATCAGCTGTTCATGTGTCATCAACTCGAACAGCAGGGGAAGTGAACCAATAATCTGATGAACATCCGTATTCCTGCTGTCAACGGGCAGATAATGGCATTCAAGACCTGCCTCTGCCACATTACCGATCGGTATGATCATGCGTGCGAAGGTCGATGATTACCTTTACACCAGCCTCACGCACCTCTGCCAACAGCCAGTTGCTGCCACGTCCCGACATAGTTCTGCCTCTTACACCTTTGTCATAGACAGGGGCAAGGTCAACAATGGGGTAGCGCTTCAATGACTCATACAAAGCATTTTGTTTGCAGACAAGCGTAAGGTCTTTCATTTCGTTAATTCTTATAATAATAAAAATTCTTGTAATTGAATGCCGTCAAGGGTAAGTGGACATCATCCATGTCCAGCATCCGTTTCGGCATCTCGCTCAGGGGGATTCTTTCATCAAGCAGTGTCCTCAGCCGGCAAGCCAATTTCACATTCTCACGGTCAAGTTCCTCCTGTGTAGTCTCCACATGATATAATAGAGCCTCACTCAACTCTGAAACTATCATTCCGGTAAACAAACCATGCAAACCTTCTGTTCTTGCAAACCGGTCGGCATTGCATCATACAGCCACAATGTTGCTTCCATGTTTCCGCAGATGATAAGCGTAAGGATGACCAACAATGATTTTATCGAAGATATCTTAGCCGAATCCATGCAGATAGATGAGTTTCTTCTTCCTGATTGATTTTTCCTCCAGTCCCGTTTTCTTGTCTCGCAAGCCTGTTAGTATTCCGCAGAACTCTCGTTCTGTAAGGATTGTCTTGTGAGAATTCGGCTCACCTTGACTATGATACAACTTCTTACCATGAGTACTCATTAGAGCCCTGCGGAAGCGTTCATTCTGTTCAAACATGGCTTTGTAGGCATCCCTTACTAAACCGCTTTGCCGGTTAATAGCCCTGCCTTTCCACCATTACGATATCCGTTACCACTTTTGTAACTCTTACAATAGCTTCACTATAGACTGGCAACGATTCTTCCCGTACCAGACATCCTTTATCGCTGTGCATGTCTCCACTTATAGGACAGCACAGTGCCAGGCAAGGTATATCCTCCTCATCGTAATCCCACGACTCGTCTGGTTCTGCATCATGAACAAATACATAATTTTGTCCCCATTCCTTAACAGAGCGGATGATTTCATAACCTGTTTCTATGTCCACACCAAGATCATTCTCTATTGTAAAATGGCATTTTTCTTTCCGGCACTCTATCGATTCTATTTCTTACCGTGAACTGATGCTGATTATCCTTACAGTCAACCGTTATGGCCTTAAGTATATCCGTTAATTCCATGTTCTATTGTTTTTATTAGTATTTTTTGTTGCGAATTCCGCTATTATGGTTCATAGCTTGATTATATCCTCTCCATGATTATTTTATTTATAACATCATAGAGGCGAAAGTAACCCTTTTTCTATTACATATGGTCCAAGGTATTCTTGTCATATGTTCCGTTGTAGAAAACATCCAATACGTCTTGGAATATGTCATCTGGAGAAACAGCATTGAAGAGTGTCATACAGGAGCGAGTCTTGACGGCATCAATGTAACCAAGTATATCTACCGCAAACTCTCCTCGGTGCTGTAATAGTGCTGTGGTGACTTCTCTTAATCTTGCACCGAGTATTGGATGTTCAAGGTAGGCTTTCGCTTCGTCATATCCACTAATTCCATAATACTTGGCATTGGCACTTCTGCCCAATACTGCCAGCTGGGGAAAGATGAACCATATCCAGTGCGTGCGTTTGCGCCCGTCCGCGATTTCCCGAAAAGCTTTCTCATAACTGTACTTATGTGCGAGCAAAAATCGATTGAGATTGTATTTGTCTTTGTCTTCCATAACTTATTATATCCCTACTGGTTTCATTTCACAATAACGTTCATACCACTGACGCTTTTCTGGTGTGTCGAAGTGGTCATATTCGCTGATGATGCAGCTTGTATAGAGGTCATCGGCAAGGGTGAGGATAATGTTGGAGAGTTCGAGGGTCTGCTCCAATTCCTTACCTTGCGGGCAGAATAACCGTTGACGCCTGATGGTCTCGTAGCCATAGATTGCGCCCATTATGTTGCCGCAGACCGAACCCGTTGAGTCGCTGTCACCGTCGTGGTTCACGGCCGCTATGATTGCATCCTCTACGCTGTCGGCATGGCGCAAGGCGCAATAGAGGGCAATAGCCCATGCTTCTTCGCCCGTCCAGCCTTCGCCCAACTGACGGATGTTCTCCGCATCGCTTCTGTCGTTGCCTGCAAGCGTCACAGCCATACGGGTGAGGTGGGCAAGATAACGCTTATCTTCCTCATATTCGCCTTTATAGATATTGTCGAGGGCTTCAATGGTCTCAATGGCGATGTCTGCAATATGCGCCTTTACCTCCGTCTCTTCCATTCTTATCACGCGGAAGATGAGGTGTGTCAGCATAGCCGAGGGAAGGAATGCCAAGGGATGCTTGTGGGTGACAGCTGCCACTTCCGCACCGGCTTCGTCCATTTGCTGTATATTGTAGAACGACCCACCACGACTCCAATAGCCTGCCATGAGCAGAGCCATGGGAGCCACACGCATAATGCCACCGCACCCCTTGCTATTGTTCTGCACATTTTCCCCTTGGAATAAACTTTCACAGGCCGACAAGCAAGTATTGCCTGGGGCACGAAGGTGAGCCAGTTCAGGAAGATCGCGTAGCCATGTGTAGTGGAAATCATTGGTTAGCATCTCCTTCTTCTTGCCTGTCTGCGTATAGTACCAGTCAAGATAGGCTCCATCCACATATTTCTCAGGCTGTCCTCCGATGCCTCGCATATAGCCACGTGTCACACCCATCAGCATACCGCAGGCAGTGAAGAGCGTCATTTGTGTGTCATCGCTGACCAACGCTTTGCCCTCTGAACTTAGGTCGAACTGCGTAATGCCTTTGCTGCCATATTGCGCAAGGATGCTCTTGCGGCTCATAAACTCCACAGTATAACCCAACGCATCGCCTGCAGCACCAGCCACCAGCGAGCCGCGGATGCGGTCTTTGGTTTTCAACTTCATAACTTCTTTCTTTTCATTGCTACTATCCACAAACCTACGCAAGAAATCTATCTGTTCTTGTGTCTCAGGAAACTTACGGTGTGATGCTTTGGGCATATTCGAGAAACGGTTGCGCATAGCAGTGAGTGCATTCTCTAAAGTCGGTTTTTCCATCTGTCTGGCTTCATAACATGCCACTATGGTGCCTGTGCGTCCTGCACCTCCCCAACAATGTATATAGGTATATCCGTCCTGCTGCATCAGATACTTTATCTCGTCAATGAGCTGATGCACGGCCTCTACTGAATTTGGGACATCCACATCACGGATTGGGAAACGCATATAAGTGGTGTCACGGGGCAATAAGTGGCGATAAGGGCGTAGTTCGCTCTCTTCAGTGAGGTCAACGAAATGACGCACACCAAAGTGATGCATTCTCTTCAGTTTTGCTTCTGCCAATTTCCCATACTTGTCTCCAGGATATTCCCCTGCAAACAGCTTTTCACCTAAATAATAGGATTGATGTAATGGGCGACTGACAAATGCCTCAAAGCGGTCGTTAATATCGAGCAGGTCGGCAGGAAGCAACGCACGGCATTGGTTGACAAGGTCATCGGAGAACCCACCACCGATTCTATAAAAAGGTTGCGCTCCTGCAATAGAGGCGGTCATGGCTCCAATGGTGTCAGAATCTCCACCCATTGAAATAGCAAGCCGCAATGCCTTCTCAGCGGAATAACCGCTTCTTTCAAGATAAGCTTTGATGGCAATAGGCACACTGCCTTGGCAAGTAACATCAAAACCGTATGCGCCGCGGATGTCGTCAAGATTGAAGGCAAGGTTATATCCTATCTTTTCAGCAATAAAATGCCGTACCTTTTCTTCTTCACCCAGCGATATGTTCTTATGAAGAAACACACTACCGGCTATGGCCTGTGCTCCCCGTATGCCCTCAGGATGATTATGGGAGACAGAAGCAGTGATACGTGCCAATTCCAATGCCTCTTCAAGCGTATTGGCATACAAACCTACTGGGCTCACCCTCATGGCAGAGCCATTGCCAAAACTGTTGTAGGGCTGCGGATGGTCACTCATCAACCACTGCGAGAACATCTTGCCGTAGCCGGCATCAGGATATTTCCTACCCAACCGCTGCATACATGACACTAATGTCTCAGGTTGATGCTCCGGGTCGATTATCAGCCATTCTGCCACGGCAAGTGTCATCACGGTGTCGTCCGTGAACCGGCTTTTTTGGGGAACCGGTTCAAAATCCTCTGTCTTTATGTTGTGCCACTCGCGGGTACTGCCCACAATGTCGCCTATGATTGCTCCTAACATGATCTTTGGTTATTTAACTGTTTAAAATTAACTTCTTTGATTTTAGACTGCGCCTCAGTAGAGTTTAAGCAAGCTTAACTCTGCCTTCGACTTGCACTAAAATTCCAATCTGAATCCCTTTTGTTTTAGCTCCTCATATTTTGCCTTGTTGAAGCGGAAGAGGAAGGCTTCTTTCTTTTGCGATGGATTGACCGTCTCATCCATCTGCTCCAGCATTTCCAGCCGCTTCATCTTGTTGTAGAAGTTGCGACGGTCGAAATGCACGTCCAGTATGGTCTCGTAGAGGTTCTGCAGTTCTTTGATGGTGAACTCTTCTGGCAACAGTTCGAATCCAATGGGTTCAAAATGAATCTGCCGGCGCAATGCCTGCTCCGCCTTGCGGAGTATCTGGTCGTGGTCGAAAGCCAGCTGCGGCACTTCGTCCAATGCAAACCACCGTGCGTCGGCAGCGTCATCGCCACCCTTCACTTCCTGCATTCTTACCAAAGCATAGTAGGCTATGGAGATGACACGCTCACGAGGATCACGCTGTGGAGTGGTGAAAGTATGGAACTGCCGGATGTATGCACCCTCCAAACCTGTCTCTTCCTGCAATTCACGCAGCGCACCCTCTTCGGCGTTCTCGTCCATCTTCATGAAACCACCTGGGAAAGCCCATCTCCCCTTATATGGTTCAATGCCTCGCTGCACTAAAAGGACTCTCAACTTGGTACCATCAAATCCGAAGATGACACAGTCGGTCGTTACACTTGGATGAGGATACTTGTAACAGTATTTTAACCCTTTTTCTGTCTTGTTTATCTTATCCATATGCTCGTTACGTAAGAATTACACTACGAAGTTAATGTGTTTATTTTGAACAACAAAACATTTTGCGTAATTTTTACACATAACAGACATTTTCTATCAAAAACACCACTATTCACTATCTTTTCAGCATCTTTTCCCTTGTTTCATATGCCAATATCGATTATTGTATCAGCGTTTTCTTTCGACGGGTCATAATTATCCCATTCCTTTTCGACCATCAAATCTATTTCGCTTGGGATGTGTCTGACATCAAACCACGAGATTTGGTTTTGACCGCACAGAATGTATATCTCGCCTTTATTCGTGCTCATGTTATTTGTATCTTATTGTTTATTACCGCTGATGTCTACCTATCCAATTCCTGCTTTATCATGACTTTTCCATTCCGCTTTACCAACAGGAAATCATGATGCTCTCCAAAACCTTTTTCTGACCTCTTCACTTCGCAGTAGTTGACCACATATTCAAAGCTGCCATTATAGAAACGATAGTCATCACATGGGCGTAACTCGTCAGATGCCACTTCATAATGTTGTCTTTTTCCACCTTTTATTACTATGTCAGGCTTGTCTGCCATTGTTTTCGGTTTCTTCCATGAAGCATATCGAAGCTTGCCTCCATCGAAAGAATCTATGCGAAGAATATAGTCTTTCGTGGTGGCATAACAGATTAAGGTATTGTAGCTGGCAAGGCTTTCATGAAGATTCTTATGAGGTTTCTCGCCTTGACATACAAACCTGTTGCCATCGAAATGCCATACCCTATAACGGTCAACAATGATTCCGTATTCCGTAGTAATAGGCACATACAGGTCCATGGAATGTATGTCATATTCAAGAATCCAATCATATCCGGCTCCGTTAGTCGCAAAATACCAAGAAGGGATGTCGTAGTTAACGGAAAACTCATTGTTGCTGATATGGCTACTACCATCTGCCACGTTGACTTCCTGTATGGTGTCACCGACAATCTTGTATGCCTGTAACCACTCATACCCATCCACACTGCTTGCCTTGCCATAGCAATTTACAATGTAATATACCGAACCGTCCGTTTTTGTAATGGTGTGTATCTTATCCTGATAGGATGTCTCAGGACTCTTTATCACATGTTTTTTACCGTCATTGTCTATGACAGTCCACCTTGCCCAATAATCCGGAGAAGTTCCACCATCGGGGACGATTCCTGATTCAATAGTAATACGCCCGTCTTCCGACACGCATACATGCCCGTCGTCATAAGTATCAGCCCCGTCATCTTCTGTGCAGTCTGAGCATACAGCCACCTCAACAGAGTCCTGTGGCTCGGAATTTTTGTTTTTTACGTTTCCGTTGTTGCATGCCGTCAAGACAAGCAGAGAAATAACAGCTATATAATACATTTGCATTGGTTGCACACGCACTTTTATATTGTCCATCGTAATTCAGATTTTATGTTTAAACCTAAGAATATTCATATCACAAGATTTCAATCAATATTGCCGTATAATTGTCGTCTCCCTGCCTCTCACCCAGATAGTCATAGACATCGAGAATATCGGCAAGCGGTTTGTCATCCATCATCCTTTTCAAGAGAATATCCGGGGCCATGCTCTTATACAAACCATCCGAACAAAGCAGGCTTCTTCCACTTTCTTTTCGCTGTCAGGTTCATCCGTATTATTCTTCCGGAAGTTCACAATGGCATTTGAAACCGTCTCGCTTGCCACTTCTCCCATGGCATGACCTCCCATGCCATCGCAGACCACTGCCAGCCAACGGTTGCCGTCATCATTATTGACAGTACGGAAAGCGTCCTCATTGTTCCGACGCTTTCCTGTTTCACTGATTGTTGCGTAATGTATCTTCATATAAATCGTTTTATTCAATGTCAATTCTTGAAACTTCATCCACGTTTCTGATACCCGAAATGGACTCTATGGCATTCTCCAACTCTTTTAACGATGCCACGGATGCAGATATGGACGGGGAAGAGATAATCAGTTTGCTCCTCAAAGTTGACGGCAACGATTGAGTCGCCTTGCTCTGAAGCCATGCGGATGGCATTCTGCATCCTTGAAGCCTATCACCTCATCGCCAGGCAACGGATAGCAGCAGGAGCAACGGACGTATGGAATCTTTTCCTCATTGGCAAAATGACTGCGGAGCGTTCGCTTTGCCTTGTAGGTCAGTACGCACTTCAGCCATTCTTCTCTCCCCTTTGTTACGGTCATTTCTCTGCATAACTGTTTCATTTAATATTGATAACCCAAATAATAACAATGTCAGATTACTCTTCTTCCATTTCTGTCAACAGCACATCATGGTGAGTATCGCCCTGCCAATAAGCCATAGGATGAAGTTCGACAGTCAGTTTGTTATAGTTGCATGACAACTGACTCATCTGCTTCAATATACCCAGTTTTTTGTCTAGTTCATCCAGACTTTTGGCGAACACCAGATTCGTGAAATAGCGATTCTCGTATATATAGTCCTCGCTGTCAAAGCAAGGATAGTGTAGTGAGTCTTCACCCACATACACACCATCTTTTGGTATGCGCTTCCTTGCGTGTTCTATCATGTCTTTCACGCCATTGAATGATGCTCCCAAGACCTCAATGGTCTCATTGTTCTTTAGTTGTTTCATAATCGTTTGATTTAATATGATGAATAATTCTAATGACGAAAGGCAGGAACTTCAAGTTTCCACCTCTATCCGCCATCATCTATATAATGCCTTTCTATTTGTGACAGCTCTTTTTGTGTCCGCAGTGTTTGCAATATGATTGCTGCCAAACCTCTCCACTGGTGATGGAAGAGACCCCGAAACAACTACATCCAACAGAGCCTGTACAATGCTTCCTTGTGCTGCCATATGAGCGACAAGAGCATCGTGGTTGTGGGCGCAACAGTCTTCCTTGTGAGAATTTACCAAGACTGTTGCAGAAGTAGCCATTACTATCATAACTGTAAAAATAGAAACATATTTTTCATTGTCATATACCCTAATACGTCATCGGGCGCAACTTCTAAGTTTGTTATTATTGTTCCTTTATCTGTTTATGAAAGAACGTTAGACCAAGTAACCACTTCGGAGAAATTATTTTGCTCTCTTCAGTGCATACTCTGCCTTTCTCATGTAGTCATGGGCACGTTCTCGTGCCCTTTTCGCTTTTCGGGCATAATTCTCTGCCTTATCCGTTGCACTCTTCGCCCGTTGCCGGTAAGTCTTTACACTATCGTAGTTCTTCCGCTTCGAGTAGTATTCGGCTTCTCTGAAATACCCTTGTGCTTGTCGGTTATAGTAGTCCACCTCTCGCTCATATCCCAATGCCTGCTTTGTATAGTACTCTGCTTCACGCTGATATGATTGGGCTTGCTTGATATAGTAGTCATTCTGTGCCATGATGGGCAGAAAGCTTAGCGATATGATTATAATTGAAATTAACTTTTTCATGTTCTTTTCAGTTTGTTGAGTAAATAGATAGAGGCAAAATCCAAGGAATTGATGATATGAGGAACAATAGTCTCTGCCGCTTCATCTGAGGTTGTCTTGTGGTCATAATCCAAGGAGACACTGCCACAGTCCAGTTTGACTGCTTTGATAAATTTCACGTTTCTATTTGTCTCATTGATAGCTTTCGACAATAATCCAGCATTATACTCGTTAGCCTTTACTAAATGAGGGACACAGAAACGTATCATATTCTCACTTCTCCCTGTCATGTAAAAGAAATGCCTGTCGTGGTAAATAAAGTGCCAACCCATTGATGGTAACATTTCCACATGCCCACATTTCTTTCTGATTTCATTCACTATTTCTTCTTGTCTCATATTTCAGTATTCTTTGTTATACTCTTTATGGTATATGAGCATGATTAGTAACCATATCTATCAATAAAAAAACTGCACCTAATCAAACTTGTTGACTGGTGCAGTGTATAGTATTTTTTTGTTTGTTCTGTCAATTACCTTATCAATGGTTCTTCATGTCATAATAATGTATATTGTCAATTGTTGCATCATATGCTTGCAGTGTTTCTATTGCCTTTTCTTTTAGCCCGAATACACTACAAAACAATTCTTTTGGTAAGGAAAGGTGCTTTATCCTTGATCCTTTAAATTGTCGTAGATATGGATAGTCAAACATTTTTTGAGGATAAACCAATTCTTCAATTATGCTGTTGCCAAAGGCTAAACAACCTATCATCTCCAAAGAGTCTGGCAAGACAACCTTTGATAAACGTGTATTTGCCAAAACGCAATCTTCGTGATGTGAACCTATGGATGTTAATGTAGCAGGGAATATCAATTCATTTTCAACAAGTCCTCCTCTAAAGAATCCTGCACGCAAACTTTTAACTCCTTCAGGAACAACCATTCTTTTAACACAGGGACTAAAATAATCGCCACCAAAAGTGTAACGTTCACGCACAATAGATACACTTAACAGATTATCTATAGAAGGGTAATACTCCATTAACTTTCCTCGTTCATCGCATTCGTAAATCCCTGTATCATTTCTGTAAATTATAGAATTATTCACATGGTTAATGAATGCATCATAATCGTTTTCAATAGGAGTATTCTGTGAATAATATATGTTTCTCAATATACAGCGAATAGAGTCATTAATCTTTGCAGATGCGTCTGATTTATGAACATAGTCAAACAAATCACTCTTATTCATCCATGCTTCATTATCGTATAGATGTCGATAATACTCACGCCCTTCATCATCAAACATACTTAGATTGGCAAAATGAGTCAAGATTTCCCCCTTAAGAATCTTAATGATATAATAACACCGGACATATGTATTCACGTCTTTTATATCATAATCTGTCCAGAAGTGACAGATAGCCTCAATAATGTTGTCGAGGCTAACCTTATTATCTTTACATTTCGAATATGGTAATTCCAATAGTATATCAGTCAAAACATCTTTCCAACTTACATGATTGCCTTCTGGCACCAGGTATTTCTCATCAGACACCTCAATGCCCAGCAAATGACACAGAACTTCGTCCATATCTTGCAAATTAACAAATTTGCCGTCGATTTTCAAGTAATAGAATACCGTTTTACTCATTTTGCGTAAGTATTACATTATAATAATATACGAGAGATTACAAATAGAGAATTAGTCCAACATCACAAATGCAGCCCAATGAAATGGGTCGGGATATTTCTCTCGGATGATGGACTTTGTCTTTTCAAACGCTTTACGCTTGTTCCATTTGCACTGTTTGGATACGAGTTGTTCATAGAATGTAGTCATAAACTCTGTCGCCACCTTATCACTGACATTCCATAGCGCCATGACCATCGTGCCTACACCAGCCTTTTTGAAAGCACGTTGCAAGCCGTAAAGTCCCTCGGAAGTTGCCCTGCCTTGTCCCGATTGGCAGGCTGACAGAACGACCATCTCCGTGCCACTTAGGTCGAGACGGGCGATGTTGTTGGCTGTTAGAATACCTCCCAACACGCCTTCAGGCAATTCCTTGCCTAACCATGCCACATTGCCACCCGATAGGACAATGCCAGACAGCATCATGGCATCAGAATAACCTTTCAAGTAATCCACATTAGCTGCTCGTTCAGGCGTATAGTAGAATCCGTGAGTGGCTATCTGTAACACCTGCGGAGCCTTGCCATGCATACTAAGGAAAGACTCCTCGGTTCCTTCCATTCCCGTACGTGGCGTAACCTGCCATTTGTTGGCTTTCAGCAAAGACTCAATCTGCAGAATCTCATATTTGGAGCCAGGCAACTCTCGAAAGATGGAATCGCCACGAACCATATCACCACGCATCACCAACAAATCCGTCAAGTCATATTTCTTTGCCTCCTCAATCATTGCTGTCGGTTGCAAGTCATATTGCAATCCTCCATATAGTACGGCAGAATGTGGTGCAAATGCCAAAGTTGGCGATTGCGCCTTTACCAGTTCCCTTGCAGAAGACAACCTTACGAAGTTGTAATGGCTGCCCAAAAGTGAACCGTCAGCCAAAGGCAATGATTCCAAAGATACTTGGAACAGCAGTTGTGATGGCACATAATAGACTGTAGCACCTTCCGCTATATGCTCTCTCAAGGGTTCCCATAGCAACTTCAATACTTCTGGGGCATAATCCTTGTTATAATACATATCCGGTCGGGTGATGCCCAACGAGTCAATCTGCCTTTCGGCAAACAGGTATGTCACCAATGGGTATTCATCCTTCTTGTTGATGATATAGGCAGCATATTTGCGCCCCATTGTCTCTGACACGTAATCCGTAAAGTCCAAGAGCACCTCATTCGGCTTCATCGCGTTTTTGACAGTCGCATAGTCGATGTCCATGAAACGGGTGATATTACCGAAGCTACGGCATCTTTCAGCCAAGCGTACTGCCAATTGATCTGCCCTCTGCGACATTTTCAATATGCTGTCGGCATTGTGCGCATAATCCTTTTCCCACTCCTTGATTTGGTTCTTCATCAGAGTAAGCCGCATATAGTTCCGCATATCCTCATCCGTACCCTCTTTCTTCACTACATCGAACAGCGAGCGTTCAGACTCCAACAGAAACGCTTTCGACATGACAAGCGCATTATAGCAACTCGCAGTAAACGAATCTTGGTATCTTTTGGCTTCAATGGTGTATGGTGTCATCATCGTGAACAGGGAAGACACCGGTGACCAAAAACCCTCACGTTCCTCAACGCTCATCATCGGAATCCGCTCTTTCATCAACCTTTTCAACTTGACAGCAGCATCCGTGTAGTCTTCGCATCCTGCATCAAGATGCTTGGAGAATCCCTCCGCATTGGCGAGCATCATAAGCGCATTGATATGCTTCATGCTCTTTTCTCCATAAATTTGCTTGGTGTCATCCGCATAGAGTTTATAATGCCTTTCAGACTCGTCATACATTCCAAGGCGATGCTCCGTTCCTCCCATGGATGCAAGGAGCATTATCCTGTTTTCTTCCGTCTGGGGATATTTCGACGCGAGTATTTCATCCGCTTTCTTATAGTCAGCGAGCGCCGCGGCATATTCTTTGAACCCATTATGGCAGCGTGCACGGGCCATGTACATCTGGCATAGTTCCCTTGGCTCTTTCATCCTGCTTTCATTCATGAAGAGAGAGTCTATATAGGCAAAGCAATTCTCCTTGTCACCTTTCAACCTGTAGATGTCTGCCAACAGACTATACGGAGGATAATACTCATTTTCCCCAGGGTGTATCTGCTTTTGGTATTCTTCTATCGCTTTGCGACCGTATGCTATGGCTTCGTCATATTGTTCCATGGCAATATACAGATTCCTCAGTTTGCCATATGCCAAATGCTTGCTTGCCGCAAACGGTTCATGAGTGTTCTCCTCTGCCAGTGCTTTGCCTTTTATATACCACTCTTCAGCCAACCTATATTGTCTTTTGGCTTTTGCCTCGTTACCTTTTTGATGGTAGTATGCAAATTTCATCTTCACATCTCCTGTCTTTTCTATCAGTGAGTCTATGGAAGCCGAAGCGGAGCGTAACAGTTTCATATCACCGGTGGTATTGCCCAACGACCACATTTCCCTTAGCATCTCCATCTGCTTGTTCACTTTGCCGTTCCGACTCGCCAGGCCTAAAGCATGAGAATAAATCTGCTTTGCCTCGTCAAACTTGCAAAGGTGACTTTGTACTGATGCGATGCCGGAAAGAACATCTACTTCCTCTGACACTTTTCCCAATTTCCTGTAGCCATTCAAGGCTTTCTCGTACAAAGAAAGTGCCTCGTCATAACTTTGTGCCATTGCACATTGTATTCCCTCAAAATACCATGAGAGAGGTATCTTTGTCGCTGCGTATTCTTTTACTTGACCGTCAGAATAGGGCAATATCTCAGATATGAGTTCCCTTCCAAGCCTATAATCAGCGCGCCCTCTTTCACCACGCTGGATATACTCGCAGGCATAGAGGTAACCGTTCAAAGCATAGAGCCGGCCGATGTCTTTTCTTTCCTCATCATTCAATTTACCTTGGAGCAAACTCTTTCCCAACAGATATCCTTCTTTATACCTGCCAAGCAATTCATAACACTGACATGCCATTATCTGACTGCAAACATACACTTGCCGTTCACCTTCGTTGCGTTGTAGCTTGGTATTCTCACCGACACACAAAAACAGCTCAAGCGCTTCCGCCTTCTTGCCGGCTTTGCTCAGTTCAAATGCCTGATACATTTTTGCAGATACTTCTTCCTCTGACAAGGTCTGAGCAATAATCTGCAGGAACGTGCAGAAAAGCAACAATGCGGAAACTATAATTCTATTCATCGGGAGTTGCTTTCCTCTTCATATTAAACTTTATTGTATCGTTGTCCGTACTGTCCGCAGGGGCTGGACTGAACACTTCGTCTCCTCCACGCATCTGCTCTATAGGTGATCCGTTATAGTTAGGAGAAGACTCATGCTCTAACATTGGCTTGATGGCAAAGAAGCCTACTACTAGCAATGCTGCCACACCTGAAATCCACAGCCATATTTTCTTCTTTGACCGCACAGGTCTTTCTTCCATCTTTGGAGCCTGGCAATAACATACCGCACGTTCAGTACCGGTAGCGCAATGTGCAGCCGTTCTTCGTTCTTCTTTATACTGTCGCTGGAACTGTGCTAATGCCTGTAGTTTCTCCTCACGGCTACGGATAGAGTCTTTTACGTTCTGTGTAAACTCCAGCTGTTCTTTCTTTTCTTTATCCTGTTCCACCTCACGCAAGAACTCCGTCTTTTCGGCATCATCCATGCGGTTAAGCAGGTAGTCGTCTATTCTATCTTGAAACTTTTCATCCATATCTGTAGTTCTTTATGAGTTTAACTTCCTCTTGTAGATTTCTCTCGCTGACTTACGCAAAGCGTTCAAGCACTTGTTCTTTTTTGTCTTTAAGGCATCGTATGATTCTATTGTAGGCATTTCCTTGAGAATAGTCTCCAGTTTCTTCTCCTCGTAATAGAACTTAGTGAGTATCTGATTGCACCTTGGCGACATGTGGGATATGACATCCGCTATGATTTCGAGCATCATGTTCTCTCCCGAATCATAAAGCATGTCTCTATACTCGTTGGGGTCGAACCCCTCAGCCCTAAGTAACCGACCTAATTCTGTTTCAGGGTCAGCATACACAGGATGCTCGCGCCCATATTCCAAGTATTTGTTTCGGGCTATGCTCATAAAGTAGGTGAGGATGCTACCGTTCAGGGGCTTGTTATCCTTCCCCATCACTATACCATCCTCTACATAAATTTTTCTTCTTTCGATGTTTTCCCAAAACGCTATAAACGTGTTCTGTAGGATTTCCGCTGCCGAATTCTCGTCAGCAAAGAACACTCCTCGATAATTGTCCCAGAAGTAATCGGCGCAATATGCGTATAGCTCATACTGTGTGCGTCGCCTTTCGTCTGCCATACCCGCTACAAGTCGTGCTTCGTTCTTTTGTATGGATGCTCGAAATTGTATTGTTTTTGCCATTATTGTATGATGTCTGTTATTCTATATCTGTCGGTCTCGCCTGTCATTACCGGGTATTGTGGCCTGCTGCCTGTATTGGAATTGACAAACATCCGTATTCTTCTGAAGAAATCATCGTTGTCATTACCCCTGCTTTCCTTTACCTTATTATATATCGCATAGGTAAGTTTGCCCACAGCCGGACTCTTCATTTCCATGTTCACCTGGTCGCTTTTGCAGGCACTGATGGTAATCCACCGTTCCTTGTTCACTTGCGCATTCGGATTTACATCCGTCTTGGCTTTGTCAGTAGAAGAGCCCCATATCAAGGATTTGATGGTCTCAAAAATATCTTCTACACCCCGCACCACTTCATCCTCGTCCCCACGTGTCGCATCCCCGCTATGACAAGCGTCTATCACCACAAGCATCTTTCCCGCATCCCCAATCTTATCTCTTATGGCATTCAGGTAGTGGTTCACCTCATCATCCGTGAGGTGTTTCTCTCCTCTGTCCTTGTCGCATGGCTTTCGGTAGGCATCGTAAGGAATCCAGCACTCATCCAGTCCGTCCTTCTCGTCATTATGAACGTCCTTCATCTGTTGTCCGTGCCCGGAGAAATGTATATACACCACGTCCCCACGTTTGGATTGCGATGCCAACGCCTTGAAAGCATCCACAATAGCCACCTTTGTTGCCTGCTGATTCACGAGCTTCTTGACATTACCCGTCTTGAACTTTGCGTTCTTCAGCATCTCCTCCACAAAATGCACATCCTTGTCACCATTGATCTTCCCCCAGGCCTTATCCTCCTGTTGGCCGATACCAATGACAAGAGCTCTCCGTGTCTGAGCTTGTAATGTTACAGACACGGAGAGCATGATATATATGCAAACTATAGTTATGTAATGGTCAATGTACTTTATCATTAATTTAGGGATATTCAGTTAAAGGCTGCAGATGACGGCTGCAGAATCTTGCGAGACTCCTATAAATGCCAGAAAA
>CANQSM010000076.1 GCA_947626525.1 uncultured Phocaeicola sp.
GGAAATCTCAAACGTACTTTTTCGACCGACATACACACCTATATTCGATGTATTCAAATTTTTGTCATGTACTTAAAAAAGGAATAAAAAATAAAACTGTATATAGCTATGCACTATTTCGTTTATGTACCGGCATCCCAGTAGATGCCATTGACGCTCTTCCTGTATGAATAAACCCAAACGGTCATTAGGATTTCTCTGTGTCATAAGGCAGTGAGAAATCCCTTATTTTCTCCCAAATAGAAAGGAAAGATTGCCTTGTTTTTAAAGACCTGGCCAAATAAAGGATATGCTTGTCTTTTGTCTTTCCCAAATAAGCCGGTATAGAAATCAACTCGTAGCGCATTTTTTGAGAAACGGCTTTTTATCGGAATTGATAAGCGCGTGACGGAACAGCGACATGAAGTTATATGCCATGACTATAATGTTCCCACATGCTTCCATCGCCAAAAAATTGTTAGAGGCAAAGTCATCAATGGAAAAGTGTAATAGTCAAGACTTGTTCTGACATTTTCATGCTATCGGCCAAGAAAAGTGTCAGAACAAGTCTTGACTATTACACTTTATCTCGCTCAACCGCCCCTCGCGGTTGCGATGACGGTGTTCCTTATTTTCAAGAAAGAGGTTTTTCGCACATTCGGATGCGAAATTCTTGCAAAGCTCATCCATGACACAGAAAATTTCTATAACTTTGTCTTCGGTAATCATCGCTTATATTCTTGTAAGTTATTGTAATTCACTTATAAAGATACAAAATATTTGCGGGATTACCAACTTTTATGAGACTTTTCTTATCCCGAAATGACATATGAAATAGAAAATCATCATCTGTAAAGGATAAAATCATCATAGATGAAGATGAAATTTAAGAAGAATTTCCGGAACTTTCTTAAGAATCTTTCCGGAAACTCCGACAGTTTCGGCGGAGCTTCTTAAGAGTTTTTCCTTACACTCTCTTTCCTTTGCGGAAACCGTCGGAATGAAACAAAACAGGATAAGAAGAACCATCATCCCGGCATCGCTAATACGGTTGGGCTTAATCTCTGTAACTTTAGGAACATTCCGTAAATAGCGAAAGGCGGCAACCTCTTTCCACTCCAGGAAAAATTACCGCCTTTCTTTATCAAGAGAGAGAGAAAAAACTATTCAAAAAGCTCTTTCAGCTTCGCATCCAACTCCTCCTCCTCATCAAATTTTCCGATTATTTTTCCGTCCCTGTCAATCAAATATTTAGTTGGCAGATAATGTACGGCATAATATTCGCTGACATCATTACTCTTGTCAAATCGGAGTTTGCCGTTTTCATCCCTATATTGACGCAAGCCACGCAATACATGATAAAACTTTTGCAGGCCATCGTCCTCAACAGCTTTTTTCCAAACATCCGGCTGGCTATCATTATCCGCTACACAAAACACTTCCAAGCCTTTATCATGATACTTTTCGAACAACGCTTTCACATGTGGAAAACTCTTGCGGCAGGGAACACACCAGCTTGCCCAAAAATCAAGCAAGACCACCTTTCCTTTCAGAGACGAAAGGCTGACCATATTTCCATTTATATCCTCTTTAGAAATATCCGGTGCAGGCTGTCCCGGCTGTACACGCTCCAAAGCGGCCAATTCATCCCGAATTTCCTTTACATCTCCGAATTGTTTCACCTTGTCCGAAAAACTTTCATACACGGCTTTTAGTTCTCCGTAACTCATACGACTTATCCGCATACGCATCAACAACGGATTCAAGAATGAATTCGGATGCGTATGAATAAAATCCATAGTTATCTTGTCTATCTGTCGCCGTATCTCCTCCACCTGTTGCTGAACGGCGGATCGCTTTTCCGTATCTTTTTCCGCCTGAAGCTGCGTGTACAATGAAATCATCCGCATCTCAAGCTCCCCGGTTCGCATATTCAATGAATCGGCCTGTGCCTGGGTAAGCGAACCGGTTATCACGGCTTTGGCAAACGAAGCGGTATCGATGGAAACCGTCATGGCCGCCGGCTCCAAATAGACCGTGCAACGCCTCTTATTATCCCAAATTCTGGAATCCCCCATGAAAAGCGCCGCCTCCGCCACAGGCTTCTTCAACTCACCGTCAAACCGAAATTTTCCATTAGCTACCACTGCGGTATCACATACATTAGCGGTATCGTTCAACGCATAAATCAAATAAATCTCTTGTCCATCCACTCCTAAAATAGTTCCTTCCAAAGCAAATTGATCTTTGGGAAGTTGAGAAGCGCAAGCCGTCAACAGAGCTATTAGCGCACTTCCATTCAATAGTTTTCTGTAATTCATCTGCTTATAATTAAAATATTCATATTTTTATTGACTTCCACCGAAAAGTTCTATTGTATAGCAGTAACTACCTGCCTTAAATCCATTTCTTCAATCATTCCGTCCGTTCCCGATAGACGACATCCACCACTTTGGCAAACCCCTTGTACTCGGAATCTTTCGTCACTACATAATCCAACCCGCTTTGGTCGATATTATAGAAACCTACCTTACCATTGTTCACTCCTGAGGCCGCATTATTATATGAAGCAACAATCAGCTGATATTGCTTATTCATAAATGCTTCATTCCCATATTTGTTGAGCGAAGGCAAATCGGAATTGCGGAACAGATTGAACTTGATCTGCGTTATCTCTTCACCAGGTTCCAAATCCACTTCCGTCACCGGAGAAGAGACACGGGTCGCATAATTATACATATAAACCTTATTGCCAACGGCATAGAACATCAACGGGCCTCTACTATAAAAAGCGAATTGCGTTGCCTTTTCAATATCCGTAGCTTCAATCCGGTCGATATATAATTCCTGCGTGGGTTCATTGGTCGACATGTTGATACCATAAAGCGAACGGTTACCCGCTTCATCCTCCAACACGGAACATACCAAACCATTACGGCTTGTACCTTCCATATACAACAGATTCTTTCCGGTTGAATAAGAGAAGAGCGGTGCATCCGGTTCTTGGATAGGGAAAAGACACAAATAACCGTCTTCAAAATTCGTAGCGCCCACAAAATAAACGAAACGCTGGTTGTCCGTATCATAGAATAGCGCATTGGCAGCAAAATCCGCACCCCACGGACGCACCCAGCTAAATCCGGCGTAGGGAGCCACCTTGAACGTTTCAGTACTACCCGGTTCAAACGTATTGATAGGCAAACCGTAAGATTCTCCGGCACTGCCTCCAACCAACACATAAGCATTGCCAGACTCCGCAAAACCAAAACGATACTTCAGTAACCAATTATAAGTGGATGCGGCAAAAGAATACTCTTTGAACAACGTTTCATCCGGCTGTATTGAGAAGTTCGTCATATTAAACTCTTGCTCCGGACCCGATTCAAGGGTTTCCTGGTCAAGCATATAATCATCTTCATGAGTAAAAACGGTAATCACATTCCCAGGGTCGCTCATCTTCGGAACAAAACCTATACATGTAGCATGATGGCATTCAGGCATTCCACTCGCCACATCGTGCAATGTCTCTATACGGGTGGAAGTCAACTGGGAAATCATATCCAAACGGGCACGCTCCTGCTCTCCCTCATTGCAAAGCACCAACCAGCCTTCCGAAGTAGTGGAACTGATACTGATATCGAACTGCAAGGATGTCACCGCATTCGTGCGATTATCTGTAATGGTCATCCACATTACATACACGGTAGGAGAATAATTCGCCGGAATATCCAGATCGAACCCGCTTTCCGGCGTGACATCCAGAAAAGCGATAGACTGCTGCTTGTCCTCATCTACACCTCCAAGTGATCCCATGCCCTTGTAACCCAAACGATACCGGACAGTATAATTAGGATCCCCGCTTTTGATTTCACCTTCAATGGAAGAGATTATCTTAGGGGATATTTTAATATGGTCTACGTATCCCAACAGTTCATAAGGCTGTGCAGGAAGATTTTCCACCGTTATTTCAGCCAATTCATTGTAATCATAATTACCTTTGTCATCAACACATGCCGTAAACACTGATACCAGACAAAGCCATTTCCATATATTTTTCTTCATATTCCAAATCGTTTTAAGGTTTTATATAAGCCGAATAATCCACTTCATATCCGGAGCCTAACTGCATATAGGATCCGTCCTCTTCAAGCACAGGCGTCCCCTTGTCCGCCTGCTCCTGCAAATAAGCGCGCAGCTTGAAAGCCCAAGCCGGGAAATAACCGGTAGACACTTTGTCATGATCTCCCCTATTCGCATTTTGCCAATCGTCAGGAGTCACATTGAAAAGCTTGTTTATCAAGCGATATTTGGTAATGGTCCATTCGCCAAACGGACAATCTCCCAATAATGACCAAGCCCATGGTTCCGAATAGAATTCGCTTATCTCAAACACAAAACAACGCGAGCTGATTTGCTCTCCTACCTGATTATAAATATTCGTATTCTTCTGTTCATCGAAATATACTTTAAAGTATTCATTATCTTCCAATCTCAAGACCAGAAGAACCTTTTTTTCCAGCAAATCAGGAGTACGGAAAAAACGGACCGGAAGCATAATTTCACTTTTCCCGGCAGGAATCACCGCCTTGCTGTAGTCCAATTCAAAATGTGTTCCCTCAATGGCCGTCGAATGTTCAGTGTCCACCACCACCTTCACCGGCCTATCGTAATCCCTCACCTTTCCCATGGTCCGAATTCTGGTTTCAAGAATGGTATCCTCCAGATCTTCTCTGGTTATACTAAAGGAAAAGCCTATCGAATCATAATACGCGTCGATATTCAAAAAAAATCTTGTCTGCCCACCATATTGAAAATAAACACCGCTTTCTTCCCGATCGAAAGTCATGATATCATTCTTGGTACACGCACTTCCCACCAACAATAGCAGCAAAGCATAAAATATGGTTTTATGTTTCATTGTTTTCATTGTCATCTTTATTAATTGGTTAATTATTTCATTTCTCCCTCAGGAAGCGGGGGAGTCACAATTTGTCCGAATGAACCGGCTTCCGCCCCGTTATCAAACGGAGTAATCATTCCGGCTCCATACTCTGGATACGTCTCGGTCTGCTTCAGGAAATAGTAAGCCTGTCCCTCACCATAAGACTCACGCATAATCTCATTGGAAAGGAATATCATTCCCAAACCCTCTCTCCAATATATCGAAACGATCTCGTTCGGAGCACATCCTCTTCGTTCTCTCGCCGCATCAAACCACTTCATCTGCGCATCCGGTTCCGTTTCACACAATGCGGCAATGTAATACATTTCCTGCATCTTTACCAAAGGTATCATCTTGGCATAGAAGTATTCGGAATCCTCATCGTCCGGGTCGGGCTTGTCTATTGCCTTGTACTTGACTAACACATGCCCTTGGCTACCGGCTGCCGCCGATGCTTCCCATTGCGACTGAAAACGGTAATCAACGGTTTCTGTCATCCCCACCGCCGGAATAGTGAACAACTGCTGCAAGACATACCCATTGTAAGGTTGCAGCAACTGATACTTCGGAGCACTGGATGAAAAATAATCAAGAAACCTCGAATCTCTGGTTTTCAAATAAACACCGGTCAACACTTCGGAAGAGAATACACGATCCGGATTACTTGCATTGGCAAGCAGTTTATTCGGATCGACAGCCGGAAAATAAGCTTGCACATCAGGGTCTTCAATCAGTCGTTTTGCCTGTATCAAGGCATTGCCTCTATCCTCTCCCCACAAATAAGCACGCGCTTTCAATGCAATGACGGTATAATAATTGAAACGATACTGACGATACCGCATCTGCATTTCTTCCTCACTTTCACCCTCTGAAGCCATTGGCCCATTCACAATGACGGGATCGGTCTTCTCCAATAACCTTTCCGCCTCGTCCAAATCCTTGATAATCTTTTCTATCACCATGTTGGCAGGCAATAAATCGAGTGCTTTCACTTGAGCGCTCTCATTATACGGAATGGAGAGAACCGAAGGATTGGCAGCCAATGCCGGAGCGAACAAACGCAACATATCCAAATGCAAAAACGCACGTACGGCATACAATTCGCCTTTCATCATCTGTGCTTCCGCTTCCGTCATCACATTTTCTTTCCGATTATCTATCTGCTCCATCAATATATTCGAAGAAAGAATCAATTTATACGCTTGTTCCCAAATATTGGAAAGCACCGGAGCCGCAGAGGACGAAGTCACATTTCCCGATGACAAATCCTGATATGCGGTATTGCCCTTGGGCGCCATATACCGCTTAGACATCACATCCACAGCCCCCCAAGTCATCTCTTTTCCATAAAGCGTTTCCGAACTTAATCCGTCATAAATGCCGTTAAGAGCCGTATAATATCCCCCTTTATTGGCAAAAAGCTGTTCAGCAGTCTGTTTGTCACTTGGCGAGACCTCCAAATAGCTGTCACACCCCGACAAACATACAAAAGCCACCGCCATACACATTATATATATTCTATTTTTCATTGATTTCATATTTTAAAAATTAATAGATAGCCCTGCTTCCAGAGTACGGGCAAACGGATATTCCGTACCGCGCTCCGACCGGATGGTGGAAAGCCGGAAAGCGTCGCGCATGGCCACAAAGGCCTTCATGCTGCTCAATCCCAAAGTACGTATCCACCCATCTACAAACTCATACTCCATATGAATGGATTCTAAAGAGAAAACATTTTCTTCCTGTACAAAACGTGAAGTGATAGGGGAATAATTCTGATCACGTATATCCTTAAACTGCACCAAATCTCCGGCATTCTTCCAACGTCGGTAAAGCGCACGGCGGTCCTGATTATAATAAAGATTTACATTCTCCACTTTTTCCAATACCGCCTTATTCAGCACGTCAGCTCCCAACTGGTAACGAAAATTCAAATTCAACGTGAATCCCTTGTAAGAGAAAGAGGTTCCAAGTACTCCTTCCAAATCAGGACGGGTATTTCCGCACACGACCTCATCATCATACGAATAATCATACGTAAAACCGCCGTCTTTCGTAAAAAACAGTTCCTTACCCGTACTCGGGTCGATACCTGCGGACTTTACTACCCAAATATCATCCGGATCGGATCCATCGAAATAACGTTGCGTGTGCGTTCCGCGGCCACTGTTATTAAAAGCTTCAAGACTATTCCCTATCTTGTCGACATTTGTTTTTTGAGTGCGTCCTGTGGCACGAACCGACCAAAATAGGCGTTGGTCGTAATTGCGAAGAATGTGATAAACCGTCTGGAATGTCAAACCTTTTGACGTCTGTTCTCCCGCATTCGTATAATATTCCCTCGTTCCAGAAGAGAGTGGCATAGTGATACCTATCAATAACGGGTCGGTCACCTTATGGTAATAGTCCATTGTCAAAGAAAAGCGGTTATCAAAAATAGTCAGGTCGAACCCTACATTCTTATCCTGTGTAACTTGCCATTCGAGTAGCGGATTGCCTATCTGATCCGGTAACGCACCTGTTCCGAAATAGTTGAGCATGCCTGACTTCAAGGCATAAGTAAGCAGTGTACGACTGGAATCGAAATTCTGGTTACCCGGATTACCAATGGAAGCGCGAAGCTTGAAATAATTAATAAAAGGGAACTTATCTTGAACAAATTTCTCACGATGCAGGTTCCATCCCACCCCAGCAGACCAAGTCGTATCAAACTTATTAGAACTTCCGAATACAGAAGCCCCGTTTTCACGCAAGCTGAAATCTACCAAATAACGGTCATCATACGCATACCCAACATTCAGAAAAGCATTCACGGAACGTGTTATGTCCTCTGAATACATCGGCACCGAACCGTCCGGGAATCCTCCGGCAAAAGACGGTAATGTAAAATTCCCTGTCGGAAAACCCTCTGCCGTATATCCTTTATAAGTTGTTTCCGCACTATAAACATTGCCTCCCGCGACAAGATTAATACGATGCTTGTCCTTAAAGAGCTTCGCCCAAGTAGCAGTCAGTTCTCCTTCATAATTTTTAATACGCATCTCAGTCTCGGTATATTCGCCTCGTTTCATGGCCTCTTTCGTCATCACCTGTTGACTGTTCTCGGGAGAAACAAAGACATCTGTATCATCAATTTGGTAAGTCAAACCAAACTTGGCGCGTACTTTCCACTCACTATTCGGAGTCCATTCAGCAATAAAGAAGTTACTCATATTCAAAGTTTCACCATGATTCCGACTATTCAAGCTGGCATCCCAAAGAGGATTGGCCTGTACAAATTGATCCGTATTCTCCAGCCATTGAGGAATCGTACCATCAGCATTGCGCATCTTATAAAATGGGTTAGCTTGCGCCCATGTACTAAAAGGAACCGTAGGATTGCTATAATCCGTACTGCTTATTGAAAACTTATTGGAAAACTGAAGTTGCTTTACCCGATATATCAAATCAATGTTACCGCTCATCACCTCACGGTCGGATCCCTTCATGGCACCCGTCACTCCATTGTAGGCACCTCCCAAGCCAAACATGAAATGCTCTTCACCGCCCATCACATAAAGTGAATGTTTTTGGTTGTAACCTTCTCTGACAGGTTGCGCCAACCAATCGGTATTAACTCCCTCCGCAATGGTACGCAAACGGTCATAATACAACTCCGTCAATTCGATTTCTGTTTTAGTTCGCTCAGGGGTTTCTACTATATTTGGATCATAGCGTCCAGCCAGCCGTTCAAACTCCAGTTTTTCAGCGGCATTCATCAAGTGATAACTTGAAAGATCCGGCAATGTCACGTTAAAGTTTCCGTTATAACTGACTTGCAGCTTGCCCGCTTTGGGCTTCACGGTCTCTACCACTACAACACCGTTAGCTGCTTTCGAACCATAAATTGCAGTAGAAGCGGCATCCTTCAGAATAGTTATACTTTCGATACGATTAATGTCCAAATCATTGATTGCCGAAAGCGAAGATTCAAATCCATCAAGAATAAAAAGTGGCTGGTTCGGATCATTTTCTAGTTCGTCACGCGTACCAATCATACTGCTCTTTCCGCGAATGTTGATATTCGGCAAGCGATTAGGATCCGATCCGAACTCGGTATCGTCCAATACGGCGAAAGCCGGGTCTACCGTTTTCAAAGCTTGCAACACATTGGTAGTTCCCACATTCTCCAGTTCTTTCTTCGTATAAGTGGCCGCTGAACCGGTGAAACTCTCTTTCTTACGAGTAAAGATACCGGTTACGACTACCTCCTCCATCTTCGTGTCACTTTCCAGTATCACATCAAAAGCAAGCGACTGATTTCCCTTTTTCACCACATGAACAAAAGGCTTCATACCAATGTACGAAAAAGTAACGGCTCCACCCTCCTGCGGCAACTCCAAAGCATAATTTCCATTTATATCCGTCACAGTATGTACATCTTTGCGTTCTTTCATATAGACAGCAGCACCCGGCAGCGGCATTCCTTCCTCGTCCTTTACGACACCGGACAGAACTCTTTTACCCCCCCCCCTTGCGTTGTAAACGATTGACGGTAACGATGTTGCCTTCTCCATCATACGTATAGGCACCCGTCCCCAGCACTTCATCAAGCACCGACTTCACCGGACGGTCCTGACAATGGATGGAGATAGGTTCCACGCCTCTCACTTGTTCCACACTATACATGAAGCTCATACCCGTCTGCTTCTTTACGTTGTTAAAAAACTCTTTGACTGTGACCGATTGCAAATCCAATGTCACACGCATGGCATCCGGCTGGGCCGATACCGACAGAATCCCTGTCGGGGCAAACAACCAAAGAGCCACGCAGAAAATCATCCTAAAGATTCTTTTCTTCCCTCTTTGCATAGTTTTCTTTTTTAATTAGTTAGACTCTTTTATTTTATGATAATAGCATTTCCATCCATCTTTATCTCCAAAAGGGTTGCTTCCCGTATGGCACGCAAAACAGGCGCAAGCGAACCGTAACGGTCCATATCACCAGTAAATCGCATTTGCTTACACTGTTCACTGAGAAACTCAACTCTTACACTATACCAGTTTGAAATCACTTTCATCAGTTCCTCCAGCGGACAATCTTCAAAAACAAAACGTCCTTTATTCCACGCTACATAAGGTTCTATATTCACCTTTCCTATTTCCGCCTCCACTGACGATGCACGGAGAATAGCCAACTCACCCGGGACAATCATCTGTTCCAGTCCCTCTTTCGGCTTCACGCTGACGGAACCTTCTACCAATACCACTTTCGTACAATTCGGCGCAAACGTGTTGACATTAAACGAAGTTCCATACTCAGTAACCACTCCATGTGGGGTAATCACCCTGAAAGGACGAGCATTCTCTTTCTTTACACAGAAATAAGCCTCTCCTTCTAAACGCACTGTCCGATGGCGACGGTCGAAATGAACCGGATACATCAGCGAAGTATTATAATTAAGATGCACGGCTGTCCCATCCTCTAAGGTAATCCAATATTCGCTGTCAGCATGGGTCTTTAATGTATACACGGGATTCTCCGCTACGGCATGCGGCGGTACGGAATCGGTATTCTCATTTGCATGATGATGGGCTTTCACCTCATAGCCGGCAGCCGTGCCAGGAGAAAGTTGCACCTCCTGCAATTCTATTTTCTTTCCATCCTCCACGATGAGGATGGCCTTACTCTTTCCATGTTGTTCAGACTGTCGTATCAAGGCTATAGTTTCATCCGAGACAGGAGAAGTCGTAATGAGACGGTACATCCATATTCCGGCAACGAACAGAAGAGGCAAAAGAAACATGGCCGCATATTTCCAAAGAGGAATACGATGGCGAATGCGCAGAAGTGCATGCCGCTTCTGAAACTTCTGGTAAGCAAGTTCTTCATCGATCTTTGCATATTGCTCATACCGTCCTACAAAATGGGTATCTTGCATCAAACGGTGATAGCGCTCCTTGTTTTTCGGGGACTGGGCCATCCACTGGTTCAAGAGTTCTTGTTCCGATTCCGTAATCCCTGTTGTCAGTTTCAAATAAATGAGTTCCTCTATATGCTGTTCCATAATTATTTTTATCTATCTTAAATTTTACCCTATGTATTAATTAAGACAACTGAACATTTGAAACGGGGGACAAAAATTCCTTTTTTCTTCAAAAAGGTCTCTTTTTTCTTTTATTTCTTCTCTTTTCACCTCCAATTAAAATAGAATATCCCTTTAGCTTTCCATTTTATTATAAATCTATCTGTTAAGAACCGTTTTCTTCCCGAATTTTATTACATTTGCAATCAAAACAGAACAGCCATGCAAGGGGACGATATATCCATAGAAGAATTGAATAGACAAGAAACCGAAGCATTTCATACCTTGTATAAAAGGTATTATAAGGCTTTGGTCTGTTATGCCATGCAATGGATTGGTTCTCAAGAACCGGCCGAAGATTTGGTACAAGACCTCTTTTCTACCATTTGGGAAAATAAGATAACCTTTCTTTCACTTACCTCATTCCAGACCTATCTGTACAATTCAGTCAAAAATGCCTCTTTCAATTATCTGAAACACAAAGATATCGAAATGTTTTATGCACAACAAGTAAAAGACGATTCCATACGACTGACACTAGAAGAAGAGGAAGAGGAGGATTATTTTGAAGAAGAGCTGTACCGCAAACTATTCCTATTGGTCGACCGCCTGCCCCTCCGTTGCCGAGAAGTCTTCCTCCTCTATATGAAAGGAAAAAAGAATGAGGAGATTGCCGAAGCCTTACAGATTTCAGCTGAGACAGTGAAAACTCAGAAGAAACGGGCCATGCAATTTCTTCGGAAGAATATGGGTATTTACAGTTTCCTACTGTTGCTTACAAGACTACCCCATTAAGGAAACTCCCTTACCGCACCTTAGCTGTCATATCGAAACACGATCAAGATACAGTCATAGTCACCCGTACCGGGAGGGATCTATTGCAAATACCGGATAATTTTACCGCTAATCTGCAACAAGGAAATCTCACATAATTTCGTATCATATTCCGCAGACAAGATACGTTCCTCAGCATCCAACAAACTTTTCTGCGCTTCACGCATCTCTATACCCGAAAGGTCTCCAAGCAAATAGCGGTCCTTGGCAATCTCATAATAGTCTTTGGCTGTCACCAGATTCTGCCGTTCCAGATTCAACAGCTCCAAATTATTTCTATAAGCCTGCCACAAGTTACTCAAATCAGCACGCAATCCCAACTCCACTTCATTACGTTGCAAACGAGCGTTTTCCACGGCAATTTCGGCATTAAGCCTTTCCCTGCGACGATTTCCATCAAAGATATTAAAGCCTAAAGTCAATCCTGCATTAAAGCCCAGATTCCCACGACTTTTCATCGAAGAGGTCTTGTCGAACTTGTTCAGCGTATACCCATAACCTGTATTCAACTTCAAATAAGGATAATTACGGGAATTCACTTTTTTATAATCCATCTGAGCCAAGGTCGTATTCCGGTTAGCCTTCAGCAATGAAGCATTGTTTGACAATGTCGCCTCCCACAACTCCTTCAAAACCAGATTCGCACGTACATCTATCAACGTATCGGCAATTTCCACCAACTGGTCGACATGCGTATTACCCATCATCTCGTTCAAACGAATACGCGAGGCATGCAGAGCTTCCTGCTGCTTCATGTACTGGGCACTGTCAGCATTAAAGTCCACCCGCGCCTGCTGATAATCGAGACGGGAGAATCTTCCGACGTGATGATTGTCTTCCGCTATGCGTACACGTTCTTTCGACAACGACATGGCATAACGAAAGTTTTTCAAACGAATCTTTTGCTGAATCAAATTATAGTACTCCGCACTCAAACCGGCAATGAAATCTTCCACAGCAATCCGCGTATTGGTTTCCCCCTGCCGCTTCAGTTCTTTCAATTGCTTGTAAGTAGTACTGATATTGAATCCATCGAACAGAGTCCAGTTCAAATTCAGCCCCACATTCACCGTCTGATCGAAAACACCGTTTTCCTTAACGGTCTCTCCCGTTTCCCTCGACTTACTTTCCGTATTGTCAACCGTGCCTGTATAGCCCGCAGTAAAATCGAGCGTAGGAAGGTATCCAGCATTCCCTAAAGTCGCATTGTTTGTACTCACCTTTTGATCGTTACGGGTTATCTGCAAAGAATAATTATTCCGTAAACCATTCTCCAAACACGATTTCAACGTGTAAACATGATCTGTCTGGGCTAAAACTATATTTTCGCTCAACAAACATATCAAAGCAACTCCCGCACCATACCCGGCAGAAGAAGAAACAACATTACACAAATAGTTTTTTATCCTCATATCTGTAGTTTTCTCTCTTTACATCTTACATATTATTTCCATATCACTTACACCAGCCGGACTCCGCGTTTTCGCACCCAGCCTCCTCCTTATTATTCTTTCTCCGACCCTCCTGTTTTTTTCCTTTTCCTTTTAAAGATAGACCGAACTGCTCCATTATGCTGTAAAGATCTATCTGTGGAAATATAAGTGTAAATAGCCGGTACGATGTACATAGTCAGTAATGTAGATACCAACATACCTCCTACCACAGCCACACCCATGGCTATACGCTGGTTACACCCTTCACCACTGGCAAATGCCAAAGGAATCAGTCCCAAAACTGTAGAGGCGCTGGTCATCAGAATGGGACGAAGACGCTGAAGTGCCGCATCACGTATAGCTTGAAGTTTGTTCTCACCTGCCTCCTGTTTCTGATTGGCAAACTCCACAATCAAAATACCATTTTTCGCTACCAAACCTATCAGCATGATAATACCAATCTGACTGAAAATGTTCATGGTAATATCGCTAAAATACATGAAAACCAATGCTCCGGAAATAGCCAACGGAACAGTCAGCATAATCACAAACGGGTCTTTGAAGCTCTCAAACTGAGCGGCCAAAATCAGATAGATCAATATGATAGCCAAAATAAAGGCAAACATTAAACTGGAAGAACTTTCCCGATATTCCTTCGAATCACCCGAAAGAGCCGTACGGAACGTATCATCCAATGTCTCATCTGCTATTTTATCCATCTCTTCCAATCCCTGCCCGATGGTTTTACCATTTGCCAACCCCGCCGATATGGTAGCCGATACAAAACGATTATAGCGGTACAATTTCGGAGGAGCGGTTCCACCTTCCAACTCTATCAGGTTGTCAAGCTGAATCATTTCTCCTTTATCATTACGGATATAGATAGAGGTCAAATCGGCCGGTTTATTCCGTTGTTGACGATTTATTTCCCCTAAAATTTCGTACTGTTTGCCATTCATATAGAAATATCCCATACGCTGACCACTTAATCCATATTGCAGAGTCTGTGCGATATTCTTCGTACTCACTCCCATAATACTGGCTTTATCCCGATTGATATGAATGCGGGCTTCCGGTTTACTGAATTTCAAATCCACGTCAGCCATCTGGAACATAGGATTTTCGTAAACTTTTGCCATAAACTGAGGTAATACTTCCTGGAGTTTTTCAATACTGGTAGCCTGTAACACATATTGTACCGGCATACCTCCACGACGTCCTCCAAACGAAGAGGATTGCTGTACAAAAGCTCTGGCATTGGTCTTTTTCTGCACCGCTTTGGAAAGTTGCCCAGCGACTTCCATCTGACTGTAATCTCTATCTCTCATATCTTTCAACTGGATACGTACACTTCCGCTACCGCTCGACACACGTGCCGTGACCGCCCGAGCATCCGGCACTATGGAATCCACCAATTGATTGATATCCTCCGTATAATCGCGGATATATTCATACGTTATGCCCTCTGCTCCACGTGTATTGATATTAATCTGGGAACGGTCCTCCAACGGAGCCATCTCAGCAGGTATAGCATTCCATAAAACAGCTATTAACAGCAAGGTGAGTACCGTAAAAGGAATGGCGATCCATCGTTTATGCAAAAAGGCGCCCAATGAGCGGCTATACAGCCGGTTCATTCCCTCAAAGAAAGGTTCCGTCTTCCTATAAAGCCAGTTCTTTTTTTCTTGCCGTATCAAAAGCTTGGTAGCAAGCATCGGAGTAAAAGTAAGTGCAGCAAAAGAAGAAATAATGACCGAACCTGAAATCACGATGCTGAATTCACGGAACAAACGTCCGGTAGTACCTTGCATAAATACAATAGGAAAAAATACTGCCACTAACGTAATCGTTGTGGAAATCACCGCAAAGAAAATCTCTTTGGCACCTTCGATACCGGCTTCTTTCGGGTTCATTCCCCGCTCGATGCGTATATAGATGTTTTCCGTCATGACAATGGCATCATCCACCACCAACCCCACAGCCAATACTACGGCTAACATGGAAAGTACGTTAATGGAGAAACCTGCCAGATACATCACAAAGAATGCACCGATTAAAGAGACTGGAATGACTATACAAGGAATCAACGTAACACGCCAATCACGCAAGAACAGGAAAATAATGATAATCACCAGAATGAACGCTACATAAACCGTTTCTTTTACCTCATTAATGGAGGCACGTATAAACTTTGTATTATCAAAGCCATAGGTATAATGCACATCCTCAGGCAAATCTTTCTGCATCTGCTCCATTCGCTTGTACACTGCATCCGCAATATCTATATGATTGGCGCCAGGCTGTGGGATTACTACCACACCTACCATTGGCACTCCATTCATTTTCATATAACTACGTATATCTGCCGGCCCCAGTTCAGCACGGCCTATATCGCTAAAACGAATAATTTGGTTATTATCTTCCTTGATAATCAAATTATTGAATTCTTCTGCCGTATGCATCAGCCCTAATGTACGAATGGTCAACTCTGTGGTATTGCCTTCGATACTGCCCGAAGGAAGTTCTACGTTCTCATTATCCACTGCATTTTTCACATCCATCGGAGTCAGACCGTAACCAGCCATCTTAATCGGATCCAGCCAAAGACGCATAGAATACTTCTTCTCACCCCAAATAGAAACGCTACTCACATCCGGAATGGTTTGAAGTTGCTCTTTCACTGTCAAATCGGCAATTTCACTCAATTCCAACAACGAACGCTTATCACTCTGCAGGGCTACCATCAAAATTGGAACCGCATCCGCATCTGCTTTCGATACGGTAGGCGGGTCGCAATCACGTGGCAAATAACGCTGTGCATGCGACACCTTATCACGCACGTCATTGGCAGCCGTTTCCAAATCGACTGAAAGTTCGAATTCCACAGTAATGCGGCATTGTCCTTGCTGGCTGACACTTGAAAGCGAACGAATACCCGGAATGCCGTTGATATTCTGCTCCAATGGTTCGGTAATCTGATTATCAATCACATCGGCATTGGCTCCCGGATAGGAACAAGAAACCGATATAATGGGATTGTCTACCGAAGGATACTCCCGGACGCCTAAATACGTGTATCCGATAAGACCAAACAGCAGAATAATGATTGTCAAAACAGTCGCCAACACTGGACGACGAATACTTAATTCGGATATATTCATAAGCCCAGCTATTAGTCAACGTTATCAAGCGTAACCGGCAGTCCGGTACGCAACTGTAAAGTTCCCGAAACAAGAATGGTATCCCCCATCTGCAAACCTCTCACAACCTGTACTTCCGCATCGGTACGCAAACCGGTAATCACCTCCACAGGCTGTGCTTTACCAGATTTATAGACAAAGACCTTATCCTTACCCATTTCCGGTACAATGGCTTCAGAAGGAATGGCTATGGCATTCGGGATTTCCTGTTTTTTCAAACGAATACTTGCATAACGGCCCGGCAACAAGACATGCCCGGTATTAGGATATAAGGCTCTAACCATAAAATTATGCATGGTCGGATCGATAGTTGACTCCACCGCATACACTTCCGCCGGAAAGGCGTCCAGTTTTCCTTCTATATTAAAGGTGAGTTTGGTTCCCCGCTTTATCTGGTTAGCATACCGTTCGGGAACAGAAAACTGTACTTTCAAAGGAGCTATTTTAGTAAGCTTGGCCACCAATGTAGTAGGCGAAGCATACGACCCCACACTAATCTGGCGCAGACCAATCACTCCATCAAAAGGAGCACGCAACTCTGTCAACTCTATATTCGCCTTGACAATATCAATATCCGCTTTCAATGTAGCCAAATCGGTCTTTACCTGCTCGTAGGCCTCTTTGCTGACTGCATCTCTTTCAAGCAAAGCACTCTGACGGAACACCCGATCCTCAGCAAGTTTCAATTGAGCCAATAAACGCTGCAACTGTGCCTGAAGTTGCCGGTCGTTCACCTTTGCCAGTAACTGGCCCTTCTTCACCATACTTCCCTCTTCAAAATTGATTTCCACCACTTTTCCAGAAGTTTCAAAAGATAAATCCACCTCTTCATCAGGCAATAATACACCCGTTATCGGAAACTCATCCACCAATAACTGCGGTTTGATAATCTTAGCATTAACATTCAGCACTTTCTTTCCACTTTTATTGTCTTTCATCACTTTATCCGCCACAGCCAAATCTTCGTTCGTTTTAGGTAACTGCGAGTAAACTCCCCATCCGATTAGTCCCAGACCTATCATACCAATAAGTCCCCATTTCAGTTTTTTATTCATAACTCAGTATCCAAGTAATCCATAACATTATTAATTTGGATAAAATCTTTTCATAATAGTTTAATACATATCTATTAAAAAATATGAAAGTTTCCATTCTATTCGGAAAAATAGAGCAAAGAAAACAACCAAAAAAATGTGAACCTTTCAAATCTTTTTTTCAGTCAAAGCCCCATTTCACATTTACTTCCTTACGGTGAAGAATTGACACTTCCCATTAGATTATCCATACAAATTATTCCGATATCCACAACAATAGAAAATCCCCGAGAGTATATCTCACGGGGATTTTCTATCACTAGTTGTTGGACTACCAGGATTCGAACCTGGGCAAACAGAACCAAAACCTGTTGTGCTACCATTACACCATAGTCCAATCATTAAGTGCTTTCTATTAAAAAGCGGTGCAAAGATAGCTGGGTTTGACTAAACTACCAAATATTTCAATCATTTTTTGCATCTTTCTTCTCGAAAGATGTTTAGTGTCTAGGCTTCTCATACATAACTCTGTTTAAACGAAAAACGCAACTGCCCAATCCACCCTATAAAAGTCCACCTCCCTACGAATCAATCATATGGAGCAGAACAAAAAATCAAAAATAACTTTTAGTAGATGACAAAAATAAAAAGTCTATTGTTAAACATCTAATTATTAATAGATTATATTTGTAAAAATCCTTG
>CANQSM010000077.1 GCA_947626525.1 uncultured Phocaeicola sp.
GTTTTCTGGCATTTATAGGAGTCTCGCAAGATTCTGCAGCCGTCATCTGCAGCCTTTAACTGAATATCCCTAATTAAGGGCACTACTAATTTCATTTACAGTACAAAGGATATTGCAGGCCGTTTCTTTGTTCACATCAGAAGACCTAAAGTGTGCAAGATTAGCCTTGACTTTTTTGTATAAAATTAGAGCATCATTGGTACTATATTCATCGGTCAATGCTTCAACAATACATTCCTGACCAGGAAACTTCAACTTACTGGTTGAAGCCGTGAAAAATACCAAGCTTTCGCTTTTGATGTCTTCAATAGAGAAAAGATTACCTTTGTCTGACCTAAACACTTTTAAGGTTTCAATATCATCCACGCAATCAAGGCAATGATTATGGAACAACTTATATGTTTCCAAAGACATTGATTTTATCCACTGTGACAACTTTGTCGGATCTGCATCACACAGCATATCCTTGAAGGAGTATGTTTCTATCTCTTTTGTGAAATGAAACTTATACTCTTTCAGCAATGAATAATCAACCCAAAATTTATCGTTTATGCCTATATCTGACAACTGTATATCAATCTCTTTTTCTTGCTCACAAATGCACGAGAAATCTACATATGTCCCAATTGCTGTTGGCGCATTCTTATCAAAGAAGGGGCGGAAAGTGTCATAAAAAGCATCTCGAACATATTTTGCCTCATCTATACCACTTTCGAGTTTTGACGACAAAATTGATTTGTATATGTAATCAAATTTAGCTCTATCTGCATCTCTGAGTTCCTCAAGTTTCTCGATAAGTTTGCTAAATGCCAATCGCAACTGACTTCCTGTTTTATCTGTGTCTGTAATACGCTGACGGCTATCATCAATGTCGAAAACCTTACTATCAATGATAAAGCCTAAACGATATTTGGTTTGCAGTATAGGCAGCCCCTGAAAAAAGTTTACTACATTCTTTTCAGAAAATGCGGGATTGAATGCAAAATGATACTCAAAAGTTCTACCTTCATTGGCATATTCAAGGAAGAGAGACTGAACAGGGAGTTGTTCAATTTCCTTGCCCATAACATAAATATGCTTTAGACACTTACCTTTGTTATGTTCTAAGTCTGCTGTTATTGATGCGAATCCTCCTAGGCGCGATCTCACATTTTGTAGATTGGCATCTGCAACAATAGATTCATATTTACCTTTTCCAAGAGGAATAATCAAGGCTGTACCCCTCGTTAGGAGATGCATATTGCGACGAGGGTCAACCAACAATTCAAAAGCCCGAACAGCCTTTTGAGCCTCTTCGTTTGTGAAGAAGTCTAAGCGTTGTCCAGGTGCAACTGGATAATAACTCATTAGAATCTTGGCAAACAATATATTGTCATCAATATTGTCAGCCTGATCAAGCTCCCAATCGTCGCCATTTATGAGTAGTGCATCAAGTTGTGCTTTGTTACTCCAACTAATCAGATAAGGACCTTTCTTGTTTTTGATAATGGTATCTTTCAACAGTTCCTCTGTCTTGGCATTATTGTCAACATCTGCCAATAATGTATAAAGCAACTTAGAGCCTTGACCGTGCTTACCTAGTTTACCTTCATCTTCCAATTTCAGAGATTGTCCCTTAGCCAAGAAGTTGTACAACTGACCATCTCTTGGATTTTCAATCTCGAGAATATCTAAATCTGTGTAAAATGGCTCTCCATTATTGAGCACAATTAAATATTCCTCATTCGCATAAAAGAATAAAGAATCTGCGCTGGCATCGTAAGCATTCTGAACGAACTCATAGAATAGCTGCTCTTTTGCGTTGTTTGCAAAACTTGCAGCTCCCACGATGAGACTGTTAACAGTCTTCATTGCACCAGACATCTTCTCAAGGAAGTACTCTTTCTTTGTTCCTAAAACATCGATTGTATCTATACCACCACATAGAGTGGTTATATATTGTCTTAAATCCCTTACTTTCATACTAAATATGCTTTATGTATGGAATGATCTGAATAATGAAAGTCTTATTTTTATCCTCGCCATCAGGTTCATAGCCAGAATATCTACCTTGCCCACCGAAACCAGACCCACTGATAAAGACCTCTCCATTAATTTTCTCGACATCTTTCAATATGCCATTCTCCTGCCAAAGAGCATAAAGACTACGAGCTCTATTATAACTTAGAGTCTCTGCATATTTCCAGCCCCTAGCGTCCGCCTGCTCATTCTCAATCTTGGTTGGATAATTGAGGTGTCGAGCTGCTCGTCCTTCTATTACTACCTTAAAAGCGACATTAACGGATTGATTGAACTTTTCAATAATCCCCTCCAACTCCTTACCGGCATTTATCAAATCAGTCTTACTTGCGGCAGGTATTTTGTCGTCTTTCTCTGCAAAAAGAACATTTACCGTGCACTCAAATCGTTGGTATTTTTCGTTGTAGACAAAATACTCGCTATCAAGGTGTTTTTGAGCATCTAAGAACTCTCGGATAAGATCAATCTGCTTAATGGTATGCTCAATATTGGGGTCACCACCAAGACGGTCAGTAACCTGAATATAGCCATACCAAGCAACTATACTAGTTATTATAAACACTATCAGGAAGCCTGACATTAGGTCAGTATAATTTTGCCAAAAATTATGCTGTTCACCTTCCTCTTTAAAATTTATCTTGCTCATTTGCTGGCTATCCTATTAAGTTGCAACTCAAGTTTCTGCAAGAGTTCAATAGTATCTCCGATTTGATTAATCTCAACGATCAATGTCTCGATGTTCTCTTGACGTTCAACTAATACCGAAAGTACATTGTCAATCTTCTTATTGGTTTCAACGACGGCACCGATACTATCATTGAATGTTTTCACGAGCTTATCTGATGTTTCGTTCTGTCTGTGGGCAAGTTTCATTGCATCCTCGAAAGACTGAGCAGCACTATCATAATTACCCTTGATATTGGCCACATGGCTATTAATGTAGTCATAGCTCTGTTGCAATGCTTGAACGCTATTGGCAACAGCTGCAGACAGTGATTCTACCTGTTGACGAATGATTGCTTGCATATCGGCAACAAGTATTGAAATAGAACTTCTAAATCCAGCCGTAATCTCATTATTCATATCAGTCGCACTTTGCAACATAGATGCATTTGCTGATTGATATGTCTGCTTGAGTTCCTCCATCTGCTGCAAACCATCAGCGCCCTGCTGAGTCAAGCGTTGAGCTAGGTCGCCATATTTTTCAATTATACCAGAGAAATCTTCACGCTGCTTTACACTTATATTCTGAAGAACGCTAGTGATATCCGCACAAAGCTTATCTACCTGCTGAACAACAGTTGTGGTAACAGAACTCAATCCCTCGTTAGTTCTATCAATCATCTCAGTTACTGATTGCTCCTGTTCTGCTATTAAAGCTGTTGAAGAATCCGATAGTTTCTGGGTAATCTCAGTAAGTATGGTACTGGTCTTCTTAAACTGATCCTCGCCGAAGTCTTGAATCTGTTGCTCAATATTGCTTTGCATCTTAGTAAAGATCTCTTCCATTCTGACAACGAACTTGTTTATGAAGTCTTCAAGAATTTTGCTCTGCTGACTAATGGATTCATTGAGTTTCTGATTATACTCTTCGTCCTTCGCTACCTTCTGTTTAAGCAACGACACAACTTCTTGGATTGATGCGTGAGTTTGACTAGTATTATTTACTACCTCGAACAGACACTCTTCAGGTGTCTTATTCTCAACTTTCTTGTCTATTCGTTTTTCTTCAACAGAATAATAAATCTTACATACAATTGTTACAATGAAAGCAGCAATCAGACCGGCTATTGAAGAGGAGAACGCAGGTATCAACTTCTGAATAATCAGAAGAACATTTAGTTTCATACTATCAATGCCACCCAATGAATTATAGATAGCAACGAAAGTTCCTAAAAGTCCCAACGAAGTAAATAGCCCAGGAAGACTATTTAACAGTTGTCTCGACTTGGTGAATATGTATATCACTATGAATATTACAGTAATAATAAAACTTAAAATAAATACACCAGTATCATTAAGGATTAGTGACAAAATTGGTATCAAATATGACAAGATGCCTTGAAATTACATACAATATAAGTGTTATACTTGTTTTTATATTAGTCTGCAAAATTACTCAAATTTAATTTGATGTTCATTTCTATATGAAAAAATCTTATATAAATGTTTGCTTCGTGTTATTAAATACTTGTTAATTAAAAATTACATAAAACCATATACGTTTTTATCGCCATATCTATCGCCCCATTGTTTCAAAAGATTCGGAAATGAATTTTTCTCTTTCCATTCATCTTGCCCATCTGTCATAAGAAACATATACGTAACTTTTCCAGGTTGTACTTGGTTATTATAAAAATCCTCTAAGGGTACTTTATGATAAGTCATCGAACTCTTATTCGGAGTAATTGCATCAATTTGTTTCTTAAGGCTATTCTTTCCGGCCGCATCAGCCAAAGCTGTAAAAACTTTTATGCTACCATTCTGATCTAACGCAAAAGGGATAACTCTCAGTTCAGTAGTTTCGTCGTCTATATTATCAATCGCATTTTTGAGGTTATCACAAACCTCATCCCATATCTTATTGGTTTTCATGGAATATGAGCAGTCTAAATAATAGACTCTTGTTTCCTTTAGTACTTGTGACCAAAGAGCTAAAGGAAGCATGAGAAATAAAGCTATCAGTTGTTTTCTCATATTATGTTTTACGCCAGTTCCTTATGGCTATTAGTAGTTAATTTTAAGGTGAAACAATGAAGATTTCCGCACTGCGAGTTATCGCAGGAGTAATACAGGTAAATCTAATGGAAACGATATATCTCTTCCGACATTTAGAAAGGCTCTTAATTTATTAAGATTTGCCACCCGTTCTTTTGTCGATGAATTTGAATATATGCCTAAGAGACGATAAGGATTGTTTTGTATTATATCCAGCATATCGGCTAATCCGTTTGTTTATGCCAGCCGACTCCCTTGCTGTCATGGTTAACTTAAGTATTCACCTATACATATAAATACGTGGAGCCAGTCCTGTCACCCGTTCCACAATGTAAAGGCTCTCGCATTGCCCTATTCGTCGAAACGAGCAACGTCGAAAGCCCCACGCCGATGTTTATTATATAATTTACCCACCCCTGCTTTTTAGAAACAGGTTATGCATGGGCTATATATAAAACACCCCACGGAGCGTTTCCGTTGCTTTGTCTTTGACGAATAGTTTCAAACTTGCGAGATTCTTACATTGTCAAAACCAAAGCGTTCAGTAAACGCCTTTATATGTATAGTGTCCCTACCCCTTCCGCACCACCCGAAGTGGCACTGGCGTGGAGAGACATTGCAAAATTAGTAATTTTATATCAAAATAAGGCTGTTACAACCTTTTTTTTTCTTATTCGTGATGGAAATAAGTTCGTCCATGTACAGGAATGGCAATCTTTGACTTGAAATGCTTTCCGGAGTCTAAAGTTACAAAGATTAAGCCCGACCGCATAAGCGATGCCGGGATTAGGGTTGTTCTTATCCTGTTCTACTCCGGCGGTTCCCGCAAGAAAGAAAGTGTAAATCAAAACTCTTAAGAATCTCCGCCGAAACTGTCGGAGTTTTCGGAAAGATTCTTAAGAAAGTTTTGGAAAACTCCGACAGTTTTTCCGCTCCTTCCTATATCCGTAAAGAGTACATAAGGAGTGCCGGTACGTTGCGGAGACGGGGAGCACAACGGATTGCCAACTATCTGCTAAGGAGGAGAATAAAGCTCTCAGCCATGACAGTGTGACGTGTGTTGAAAAAATTCAGCGAAACACTTTTGGCTGGGAAGGTTTCGCTGAATTATACTTTTTAAGGGAGGCTAATTACTATTTTCTGACTTTATTTCGAACTCACGTTTTTATTTTTACAAAAGAAACAAAATAAAGGGTATTAGTAAATGTAAGGGATTATCAATATATTGTCTTAGAATCCATTAAAGAAAACATAAAGTCCTACCATTACCAGTATTAGCAATCCCCATAATATGAGTACGGATACAGCAGGTTTAGGTATTTCTCCGTAGTCTAACGTATTACCTTGTGGTCTATTGTCCAGTAAACTGACAATAATCATACCCATACTGATGGCAACGAACAGATCAAAAGACAGGAGCATAAAATGAGGCCATACATCATATTGTTCTGGAGGGAATACCCACAGGTAAAGTATACCTACTCCTATACTGAAAATGGTTCCGGCTGTAAGAGCAAAGTTGGCCGCGCGCATAGTTGCCCGCTTCCAGAAAACACCGAAAAGGAACACAGCAGCCATTGGAGGAGCAATGAATCCCAATACGGACTGGAATACATTAAATAAGTTTAATCCTTTGATACTGTCGATAGCTACTGTGATAACAACTGAAATTAAGGCTCCTGCTACGGTTACAATCTGTCCGACGCGAATAATTTCTTTTGTACTGGCATTCGGTCTATATTTTTTTACATAAATATCCATGGTGAAAACTGTGCTCAGCGCATTCAAGGCAGAACCGATGGTGCTGACCAAGGCCGCTGTCAGAATAGCTAAGACCAGTCCGACCATCCCTACGGGGAATAAGTTTGTAACCATAGTCATATAGGCTTCATCAGGATTCTGCAAAGTTGGAAACAGTGCCAGACAGATGATACCTGGAAGGATATACAAAGGAATATCTAAAATCTTTAACCAACCGGTAAAGTTTGCTCCTAATTGTCCTTGTTTTAGACTTTTGGCCGCAAGTACAGGTTGTACCATGGATTGGTCTGTGCACCAAAACCATACCCCCATAATCGGATAGCCAAGGATGATAGGCAACCAAGGGAAATCCGGATCGTTGTTAGGATGGAACAGGTTCCAATAGTCTGCTGGAACGGCAACTGCCAACCCTTCTACTCCTCCCACCTTGTACAAACCTACTATGGTTAGTGTAGCAGAAACGAAAATTAGTAACAACATTTGAAAAACATTGGTATAAGCTACAGCTTTCAGTCCTCCTGCCATAGTAAAGAATGCCGATATGATGAGCAGGATAAGAGCCGATTGCCACATGGGTATATCAAAAATCTGACGGATCAGAATACCTCCGGCAAACAATGTCAGTGCCAGCCATGAAATGAGTATGGTAACAATGGTATACCACGCCAGAATATTGCGAGTGGATTGTCCGAAACGGCGTCCCATGAATTCAGGTAATGTAGTCACTTTTGCCCCCAAATATCGGGGTGCAAAAACAAAGGCCAATAAACAAATAAATACAAAAGCGTACCACGCATAGTTACCTGATACAATACCGGTAGTGAAACCGGCACTTGCCGAAGCAATCAACATGGAAGGCCCTACATTGGTTCCCCACATAGAGAAACCGATGTGATGCCATCCGAGTGAATTTTCCGCTAAAAAGAGACTGCTTCCTTTTTTTCTTTTTAAACTGGCCCAAATTCCTATTCCTATTAATATAAGGAAATAAGCAATCAATATACCCCAGTCTAAAGATTCGAATGAAATGTTTTGCATGTGTATTAGATTTAAAATTCTTACATTAGTGTACGCCAATCAATTGTTTGGCTACAGCTACTGCCGAGTTTGCATTGTCACTATAGCCATCTGCTCCAATTTCAGTAGCAAAGCCTTGACTGACAGGTGCGCCACCTACCATTATTTTAACTTTGTCGCGGATACCTGCAGCTTCTACTGCCTTGATAACCTCTGGCATATACGTCATGGTAGTGGTCAGTAGGGCACTCATGCAAAGAATATCTGCATCATTTGCCTTGACCGCTTCGATGAATTTTTCACAAGGTACATCAATACCGATATTGATTACTTCAAAGCCACAGCCTTCAAGCATGGATGCCACTAAGTTTTTACCAATATCATGTAAGTCACCTTTTACTGTTCCAATAACTACCTTTCCTAAAGTTGTTGATGCATTTCCTTTTAAAAGAGGTTTCAACAGTTCAAGTGCGCCTTTCATTGCACGTCCAGCCATAAGCAATTGAGGGACAAATGCTTTTCCATCTTGAAAGCGTTGTCCTACTTCGCCCATTGCCTTCACCATATAATCATTGATAATAACTTGAGGTTCTACACCTTCTGCAATAGCTTCTTTTGTTACTTCTACCGCAGGTTCCAATTTTCCCGCAACAATTGCATCATATAATTTACTTAACTCTGCCATAATTTTTTATATTAAATGAATATTATCTGTATTTTTCTACTATTTCTAATGCCTGTTCTACTTCTTTTTCATTGTGGAAATCCATAGATAGAAGCAAGCCGTTGGTTCCAATATGGTCTAGTAGTGGTTGTAGCTCGTCCAAAGTAACCCAATTGGCTTGAACAGATTTTCCTCCAGCCAAAATACGTTTATATAAATCGTACCATTTCGGATTACCACCTTGTGGTTCTCCTACTCCTGGGGTCCATTGGATTGCATTTAATTCTTCTATTTCCAGTATGGCATCCAAATGACGGATGGCTCCTACGCCATCCAGATGGTATAAAGTGTAATCTATTTTTTGGCATTGTTCACGAATGTAAGGTTGTACGAACCGACGATAATCCTCTTCACCAATCATGACGGAAATGTCACTTTGTAATTTACTTACTTTTCCTGGCCCCCATATGGAAAAATAGCAGAAGGCCATGCCATCATCTTCACGGATAATATCATATAATTCATCATATACCTTGAAATAGATGTCATTCACTTGTTGCAGTTGCTTGTCCAATAGCTCTGGATTCATAACGGTATCCATTAATACGGTATCGGTTCCCCGAAGTGAGGCTAAAATATCCAGACCTTCCATTAAATCGGGCATGCCGACATAGTAATGACCGTTAGCCAGCTTTTTGCATGCGGTTAACAGCTCTTTATGAAGTTTCCAAGCCGCATTTTCCGGATTGAACAAAATGTCTTCTTTAGGATTGGGATCCGGATGAATCCATATCGTATCCTCTCCTCCTTCAAATACTCCTCCTAATATGGCGGCCAAGGAACCCGGCCCGAGTTGGGTATTGGCTACGGGAGGAATATCAGCCATTAATGAACTATGAGCAACGTAATCGTTGAGCTGTTTGGCTCTCCATTCCGGATCAAACCAACGTTGATTCAAATCTTTAGCAGGAGGCGGAGCATCCACGTTGGCATGGGGCGTCACTCCTTCTTGGAAATGTTCCCACATAGTGAGTACGATTCCTTTATGGTTCCACCAATCAAGATACCTTTTTTGGCTTTCTTCCCAATTTGTTTTCCAAGTTTTCATAATATACGATTAAATTATCATTTCTTTTATCTCCATATTCCCTTAAAATTGCTGTCGATGTGTAATCTTTCACTTTGGTTTAAATCCATTTCATCGGTGCAATCTACATCTTTATTATATACGGATATAGATGTATTTTCCTTTACATAAACAGGCATCTCTTCAAGAGGAACTTCCAGATTTCGCAACCATTGGTTTCCTTCATAGTGCTCACCAGTAAAGAAATTCACCCATCTGCCCTCAGGCAGGTATACGTCCCGTCGGTTTTCACTGTTCATAACAGGAGCTACAAGAAAATCATCTCCAAAATAGTATTCATCGTCTATATGCCAGCAAAGTTTGTCTTCCGGATGATGAAAAATAAGTGCGCGTAATACCGGATAACCAGTTTTTGTAGCTTTTTTACTTTGTTCTATAATATAGGGTATCAGTTTATATCGCAGTTTCCACCATTTTTTTACCATGGGAGCAATTGCCGGATAATGCCATGGCTCCCGTTTATTTGTTCCATGATAACGGATATGGGATGAGAAAACCCCAAATTGGGTCCAGCGCATGTACACATCATCTTTTACAATAGAATTCATAAAGTTAGGTAAAGTATGGAATCCTGGTACATCATGGCTCCAAAAAGCAAACCCTGATAAACCGAAATGCAAGCCCCCTTTTAGAGAACCAGCCATTCCGTCCCATGAGCTGCATGAATCACCACCCCAATGTAGTGGATAACGTTGACAGCCAGCCCATGCGGCACGAGCCCAAACTATGCCATCTCCGGTTATTTCTTTAGTAATTTCGTAAGCTGCTTTTTGGTAAAGTAATGCATATAAGTTATTCAACAATTCCGGTTTCATTCCTTTATATAGGGCATCCATGTGGATATTCTCACCAAAATCCGTTTTGATACAGGCAACTCCCATACTAAGTAATTCTTTTAGTAGTCCCTTATACCATTCTGTAGCTTTGGGATAGGTAAAATCAATAGTTCCCGCATAATCAAGAGCTGAAAAGTTAGATCCCTCGGACTCCTGTTTTTTGGTCAACGGAGCGATATAGTCATTCTTTCTAGCCTCATCAATTTGTTCTGCATCTTCAGCTACATAAGGCAATTGCCATAATGAGACACGGTATCCTTTTTTCTTTAATCCTTGCACGAAACCTTTCGGGTCAGGGAAGCGTTTTTCATTGAATTTCCATTCACAAAGCCAGTCTGTTTTGAACCATCCCGTGTCTAAATGAATGACATCGCACGGATAATGTTCTGCTCGCATCCGGTCACAAACTTCATTGACTTCATCAGCACTGAAATAAGTCATACGGCTCATCCATGTTCCGAAACTCCAAAGCGGCGGCATTGATGGATATCCTGTCAAATCACGGTATCCACGAAGAATTTCTTCAGCCGAGTCTCCGGCGATAATAAACACATCAAGCATAGCTTGGTCACTAAGGAATTCTACCGATCGGGTAGAGCAATCGGCTAATGACAACTTGCTGTGTGCGCACGTGTGATAAAATGTTCCATACATTCGGCTGGAGAGATAAAAAGGAATATTTTTATAGGTGCGACGATTATTCACTCCTTGCCCATCCTGATTTTTCAAAAAGAAAGTATGTCCACTCAAATCCATTTTAGTGAAACGCTCTCCTGTTCCGACAAAGCATTCGTCCGCCTTGCATTCAAAAGAAATTGTAGCCCGTTCTTTTTGCCCGTCTTTCAAGCAATAGGCTAGAGGTAAAGCATCATATCGTGGTGGTGAAAAATGATCATAAGCCGCAAGCCGTATTTCTTTTTTTCCATCCGGATACAATGCGATGTCTAATGTTTCTTGAGGATCAGGAAGGAGTTCGCTCCAACGGTCAAGCTGTGGTTCTTTGACGTTAATAACGGCTCTTCGCATGCCGTCTGTTGTAGAGATTATCCATTCTCCTTCATCCCATTTTACTTTCAAAGGTGCTTTATGGATAGTATCACTGAATTGGAGCATTTCTGATTCATCAGTCATATCTAACTCACCAAATCCGGCAAATAAACGAATAATATTATTGCTATATTGGCGAATCAGTAATGTGGACTCTTCCCGTGGGACACTTGCATCTGCGGTCATATCATTGGCCAATTGCTGTTTCTGGAAAGGTACAGTTACCAAAATGTCTCCATCCTTTTCATAAACATAAGTTGGTTTGCAGGCTTTCCATAAAGATTCATTATTCGACAAGTTTAGGTCAAAATCAAGGAAATCGAATATATGATAATTCGTAGGTTTCATACTATGTTTTTAAGGTTGACATTATTTTATTCTTCCTGCTTTAAGTTTTATGGATTCGTTTACAGTAGGTCCGTTTGTTTTCCATACATTATTAGGACCTGGCCTATTTGAATCGAAACGAGTTTCGGGACACCAATTATTTTCCACTACATATCCATCCGTCGCTTCATCAAAATAAATGTAGAAAGCCCGGTCGTTCGTAGCATAAAGAGCATCTATCAAGGCTTCTATGCGATTATTGGCCATGATGGAATTTGGTTGGTTTGAAAGCGTGTAAAGCCCTCCCGCATCGTATAGTCTGCGTGCAAAATGGTGAACATAATTGGCTTCTATGCGGTTATTTTTCATTCCACTTTCAAGTAAAGTCCATCCCCACCCTACACAAATACCGGAATAATTCACGTTACATACTTCATTATGAGCGATTGTTATATTCTTAACATAACCAGCACCAATGCCCACACATCCCCAATCTTCGTTGGTGACTTCCGTAATCAAATTGTTTTTTATCAGAATGTCCGAGCATAATTCGTTCTCGTTGATAGGTTTGAATGGTACATGCGTTTCAAATCCTCCGTCAGGGAAAGCTCCGATTTGCATAGCGGTTCCTCCGATATCAGTAAATAGGCAATTTTCCACTTTGGAATCGGTCACGGCCCATTCATAGTCTACTCCTGTAGCCCCCAGATGTTGGAAAGTGCATCCGACAAAATCAATATGATTACCTCCTTTTATGCGAATGGCCGTTTCGGGACGGGCAATCCATGCTTGATTTTCCAGTTCTGCTTTTTCCGGGAGACCAGGTATGGATAGTTTATAGGCATCCAATAGTCGGAAACCTCCTTGTAATGTAACATGTCCTTCGTAAGAAGGTCGATTCCATGATGTGTGTTCGAATTTGATATTTTTAAACAATAGATGATGTATCGGACGTTCCAATGAACCGTCTATATGAACGAGTTGTTCTAATGCTGGAGCGGTAGCTGATATCTGATTCATGTCCTCTCCTTTTCTCGGGTAGTAATAAATTTTTCCGGAAGGATATTCTTGAAACCATTCTCCCGGTTCGTCTACAAGTTCAAGCGCATTTGCTAAACAAAAAGAGGAGTTACCTTTTGACTCTCCGATGACTGGCTGAGGCCATGGATGAGCAAATTCCAATTGACTTTCTGGATTGTGGAAACTCACAATGGTTTTATTACCTTGTATATCCAGTTTTTTTACACGCAAAATGGCAATGGCCCAACGTTGGTGCACAATCATTTCCAACTGTTTGGCATTTTCTAATCCTTTTATTTGAGGAGTTGGGATGGTAATGGTCTCATCTTCTTTATTAAAGTCAATCATTCTTTCCATGATTCCTTCTGAAAACTGTGAGGCACGTTGTGCTTTTTTTCCATTTATCCATAATTGTCTGAATTCTAACATTCGATTTCCTATGAAAGGTGCATCGGTAACCCATAAATGAGTCCCTATTTTTTTCCAGCCTTTTACTGGGACTCCTCCACTGAGAATAACTTCGGCCTCTTCCGCAGCTTCTATAATTGTCGGGGAAGTTTCTGTACCACTGTCTTCTGGGCGAAAAAGCAAAGTTTTTTCTTGTGGGTAGATGCCCTGTTGCAGTATAATATGGATTCCTCCGTTGATTCTCGAATCACCCAAACGACGCCATTCACGCGCTTGTTTGATAGCCTGCCGAATGGTTTTCAAAGGAGCTTTAGGGGTCCCTTCTTGTTGGTCGTTACCTTGTGGTGAAACCCAGATATCACCAGCTAATAAAATAGAAACACTGCCTAATAAGGCAAGAAACATACTGAAAAGTCTTTTCATGTTAACGAGTGTTTTTTATGGTAGCTTTGTTATTGTTGCAAATATATAAAAGAACTTGCGAAAGAGCCATAAAACTCGGAAGATATATTTAAAATTCTTACTTTTGTGAGCTAAATTATAGAAAAATTCAGAAAGAGTATGCATATGAAAAGGTTTATTTACGTTTGGATGTCTGTTATCCTGATAGGCTTATGTACTTCGTCTATAGCTCAGACAGCTAAGCCCGACAGTATAGGGTATTTGGTGCGAATAGGTCAAATCGCTCCCGATTTTATGATGACTCTTGTCAATGGAAATAAAGTGAAACTTTCCGATTTACGTGGAAAAGTGGTGATGTTACAGTTTACAGCAAGCTGGTGTGGTGTTTGCCGTAAAGAAATGCCTTATATAGAAAAAGATATTTGGTTAAAACATAGAGTCAATCCTGACTTTGCTTTGTTTGGTATAGATCGAGATGAGCCATTGGATGTGGTAGAGAAATTTGCCAAGCAGACTGGAATCACTTATCCTCTTACATTAGATCCGAATGCGGATATTTTTGCTCTATATGCAGATAGAAAAGCCGGCATTACACGTAATGTTTTAATAGATCGGGAGGGGAAAATAGTCATGTTGACACGTTTGTATAATGAAGAGGAATTTTCTTCATTAGTAAAAAAGATAGATGAATTGTTGAAGGATTGACCAAGTATGAAAAAAGTTATATTGATTACGGGAGGACAACGTTCAGGAAAAAGTTCGTTTGCAGAACAAAAAGCGTTATCTTTTTCTTCTCGTCCGGTATATTTAGCTACAGCGCGTGTATGGGATGATGAATTCCGTCAAAGAGTGGAGTGCCACCAGAAAAATCGAGGACCGGAATGGACGAATATCGAAGAGGATAAAGAATTGAGCTGTCATGAGTTTAGCGGGCGTGTGGTTGTGGTGGATTGCGTGACATTATGGTGTACCAATTTCTTTTTTGATTTGAATTCAGATGTACAGGCGGCGTTATCTGCTGTAAAATTGGAATTTGATAAGCTGGTGGCTCAAGAAGCCACTTTTATTTTTGTGACGAATGAAATTGGGCTAGGTGGAGTTTCAGATAATCAGCTTCAACGTCGTTTTACAGATTTACAAGGTTGGGTAAACCAATATATAGCTTCTCGTGCAGAAGATGTTTATTTGATGGTGAGTGGCATTTCGGTGAAGATAAAATAGAATATTCTTTTCGTTTTGCAGACTATGATTGGTCGAAGAAGTTTGTTATGAGAGACAATTAGGGCCAACCTTGGTAGAATTTGAATTTATTTTCCGATAGAATTATAATGATTAAATCAATATAAATGCGATGAAACAATTCACAATTGAAAAACCTAATGAGGCTATTCGTCCTTTGTTGATTGATAAAATTAATAATCTGACAAAACCTAAGGGGGCATTAGGTACTTTGGAGGAACTGGCATTGCAGGTTGGTTGGATTCAACAAAGTCTCTCCCCTGTTTTACGTTTGCCACAAAATATTCTTTTTGCTGCAGACCATGGTATTGTGGAAGAAGGGGTCAGTAAGTCACCTAAAGAAATTACTTGGCAACAACTCAGCCATTTTTTACGAGGTGGCGCTGGAGTCACTTTCTTTTGCAAGCAGCATGGTTTCAAGCTTAAGCTGGTGGATGCCGGAGTAGACTATGATTTACCGTACGAAAAGGGAATCATCAATATGAAAGTACGTAAAGGGACTCGTAATTACCTGCACGAGGCGGCTATGACTAAAAAAGAGATGGAACTTTGTATAGAGCGAGGTGCACAAGTAGTACGTGATAGTTATAATGAGGGGTGTAATATAGTGAGTTTTGGAGAGATGGGCATTGCAAACACCTCCTCTTCTTCTCTTTGGATGCATGCTCTGACAGGTATACCCTTGATTCAGTGTGTGGGGGCCGGAAGTGGATTGGATGATGAGGGCATTCGACATAAATACAATGTACTGAAGCAAAGCTATGATAATTATCATGGAAACTATACTCCAGAAGATATCATAGGTTATTTTGGAGGGTATGAAATGGTGATGGCCATTGGAGGTATGTTACAGGCCGCTGAGTTGCATATGGTCATATTGGTGGATGGTTTTATCATGACTAACTGTATGTTAGCTGCCTCTAAACTATATCCAGATGTGTTGTATTATGCTATTTATGGCCATCAAGGAGACGAAGCCGGGCATAAATTAGTCTTGGACGCGTTGCATGCCAAGCCGTTGTTGCATCTCGGACTCCGTTTAGGAGAAGGTACGGGAGCCATATGCGCTTATCCAATAGTGGATTCAGCTGTAAGAATGATTAATGAGATGGACAGTTTTACCCATGCATCAGTAACTAAATATTTTTAGAAGATGAATACATTATTGGCTGCACTGATGTTTTTCACCCGTTTACCTTTCTGGAAAATAAAAAAAGTTCCGTCGGAATGTTTTAAATCAGTGGTGAATAACTGGGCCTATGTGGGCTGGTTGACTGGCGGAGTGATGGCACTTGTCTTGTGGCTGGTTTCGTTTATATTACCTTTCCAAATAGCAGTATTGTTTGCTATATGTAGTCGTTTACTTCTCACAGGTGCTTTACATGAAGACGGGCTGGCTGATTTTTTAGATGGTTTTGGAGGAGGAACGAATCGTATGCATATTCTTTCCATTATGAAAGATTCGCATATAGGCAGCTATGGAGTAATTGGCCTGATCCTTTATTTCTTGTTTTTTTTTACAATGCTTTCCCAACTACCCGTATACTTGGCTTGTAGTGCGATGGTGGCAGGAGATTCTTGGTGTAAGTTTGTAGCTTCGAATATTGTGAATATACTCCCTTATGCTCGCAAGGAAGAAGACAGTAAAGCTAAGACGATATACAAACGTATGAGCGTATGGAATTTTTTGTTCGCTCTTTTAGGAGGTGGACTTGGAATGGCTTGCCTGTTGCCCAGATGGTACAGTGTGGCTTGTTTGTTACCATTGGTAGTGTTTGGGGGACTGATATTACTTATGTGGAAAAAAATTCAAGGATATACAGGAGACTGTTGCGGAGCTGTTTTCTTATTGTGTGAACTATCTTTTTATATAGGAATCAATATCCTTTATCAATTATGAAAATTACATTAATACGCCATACATCTGTGAATGTCCTTCCTGGTACTTGTTATGGACAAACAGATGTGCCACTATGTGAGACTTTTGAACAGGAAGCCTCTGTAACATTGCAAACTTTGAAAAACAAATGTTTCACTAAAGTGTATACAAGTCCGTTAAGTCGTTGTGTGCGGTTAGCTGTTTTTTGTGGCTTTACTGATGCTGAACGTGATATTCGTTTGATGGAAATTAATTTTGGTGAATGGGAAATGCAACGTTTCGATGAAATAAAAGATCCTCGGATAGAATTGTGGTATGAAGATTATTACCATGTAGCTGCTACTGGAGGGGAATCATTTGAAATGCAATATCAGCGTGTAGCTGCGTTTTTAGATGAATTGAGGAAAGAAGCGCATGAAAATGTGGCATTGTTTGTGCATGGAGGGGTGATTGTATGTGCACAGATTTATGCGGGAGTATTGAAAATAGAAGAAGCTTTTGAACAGTTGACTCCTTATGGTGGAATTGTGGAGGTGGAAATTTAATAAATCGCTATAGCTCGGATATTCGTAAGTACTCAACCATGTCCCCCCCCCTCTTAAAAATCAAGAAGATGAACTTTTGAGCATTTTAAAATTTAACGATTTATAATGGTTTATATAGCCACTGACATAGGAACAAGATCATCATAATTCTTATTCCCATCCATCAAAAGCTTTATTGTAGTTGCGATATAGTCACGGACATTCAGACCTACATTCTTGCAGGTTTCAATCAGAGTGAAAAATGCTAATGCTGTCTCAACACTCTCTTCGCTGCTAAAGAACAAAGAGTTTTTTTCGATGTACCGTAAAAGGCCGGACGGCTCTTTCAACAAGCAGTTCATAGATACTTTGAAAATCTGCACTACTTGCCATAATCTTTTAATTCAAGCGCATAGGTCATGCGGCAACGGGTGGAAAATCTTCAGGCAGCGGGCATCGATGCCGAATTTCATCTGTTCCCTAATTTGCGCCACGGGTTCGGTCTGGGTATCGGAACGAGTGCGGAAAGCTGGGAACAGGAGGCCGTGAAGTTCTGGGAAAAATATATTTCCCGTAAAAATGGTATTTCTCACGGAAAATAATGTAAAGGGAGTTTCATACACTCTTTTTACATTTGCATATCCGTAGAATGTATACAAATAGTTAGCAATGAAAAAGATAATTACAATCGTATTGTCAGCGGCACTGGCCGTATGCAATACACTAAACGCACAGGAGACAATGAAAGAGAACAAAGCATTTGCCGTGGCTGATAGGTCGAATTTCAAGAGCCACAACACTAATCCGTGGGGATTGGTCTATGCCGATGCCCTTGCGGAGAATAAGAAAGGGGCAGTGAACATCCACCCCATTACC
>CANQSM010000078.1 GCA_947626525.1 uncultured Phocaeicola sp.
TTTTCTGGCATTTATAGGAGTCTCGCAAGATTCTGCAGCCGTCATCTGCAGCCTTTAACTGAATATCCCTAATTAATAGAGATATAATTACCTTACATGTAGTAGATTTATTATGGTTCATATTACACAAATGCCATTACAATGGTGTTAACTAAAATCAAAATTATCAAATGGGTTAAACTCTTTCGCTGCCCGTTTAGGAAAACGTGGCAGGGATACACCTTGTCGTTCTGCCATAACCTTTTCAACGAAATTATCTGGCAGATTATTGAAAAAGTACGCACGCTCCTCGTCATGCTGCGTTGCAGCACGCTTAAATTTTTCCCAAAATTTAGTTTCCTCCATTTTCAATGTTTGCGATGGCTGGGAGTCCAACTTATAACAGATTGTGGTGCCCACTAATTCACGCTGTTTGTTATAATTTTGAACAGTTCCACATAGTAGCCCTGTATTCGTTTCATTATTTATATCAACAATTCTTCTATCAACATTTCGACTATCTCTTATGGCAGCATTACTATTTAGATTAGTCATCAAATACAGACTGTCTTTGGCTCGTGTTAGCGCTACATATAGACATCTTCTCTCTTCTTCTATATCATCCTCTGAAGCAGCTTTTTGCGAAGGAAACATTCCAGGCATTACACTAACGATATAACAGATGTCTGCCTCCAAACCTTTAGCAGAGTGGATAGTTGAAATAACGACTTTGTCATTATCATCCTCAGCCGCTATTACCTTTGACAGTTCCGCAACGGGGTCAAGTATGTATTCCGTAATAAATGACGAAATGTTGTTAGATTGTCGTGCCACTAGTTTGAGTACATCAAAATCCTTTTTGCGATCTTCCCAACTCCATTGTTCTGATTTGTAAAGACGAGATAAAGTATTATCAAATCGTTTAACTGCGACAGATATTGCTTCTTCGGGAGAATGGTCTAACGGAATCAACTCTTCTAATAGTCTATACGAAGTATCGTCTTTTATTCCAGATGATTTTACAACTTCTACACACTCCGGCAATGTAGAGTATGCAAACATCTTTTCGATAAGCGATGATGCCATAACATCACCAACGCCTTGCCATAACTTCAAATATCGCATCCATGCTAATTCATCTCTAAAATTGGCAATGATACGCAATGCTGATACCACATCTCTAACATGGCGTGTACGCAAAAGAGTAGTTCCTCCATATATAACATATGGAATCTTTTTGCTTATACAAGCAGCCTCTACTTTTCTAGTTCCAAGTATAGTTCGTGATAACACCATGTGGCTTTTATATGATAATCCATCTGCGACATTACTCAAAATATTATCAGTAATAAACTCGGCTTCTTCCTAATCATTGTTTACAAACTGCATGACTGGTTTTTGCCCTTTACCTCTATTAGCGAATAGATGCTTGTTATAGTTGAGAGGAGATTCATCCAATAGCCAATTGGATAAATCGAGAATCTCTTGTGTCGAGCGATAATTTTCTTCGAGTTTATATACATCTGAATTAGGTACTCTATCGACAAAAGAGTGAATACTCTTAAAATCAGCTCCTCGAAAAGCATAAATACTCTGAGCATCATCACCCACACAGAACAAATGACAATTCTCCATAAAAGATTCTAAAAGCAGCCATTGCAATGGATTGGTGTCTTGCATCTCATCAATTAGGATATGGTCATACAATGATGAAATAAATGTCTTCAATTCTACATTTTGTTTCAAAATTGTAGCTACAGCCATCAGCATATCATCGTAATCTATGTAACGGCGAGAACGCTTGTACTCAATATAGCCCCTAATTACAGGCTCTATTAATTCTTTTATTCTTCGCACATTAATATCCACCAATTCGCCACCTTGCATAGGATATAATTTCATTTTTATGGCAGTAGATAGATTTTGTCGCGTATTTACAGCATATGAATAAATATCAGAAAGTTGACTACCTTTGATTTGTTCTTTCCCTACTTGTATTTTCTTCTTATTATATAGATTACCAATCACAATATCAATTGCAGACATTCTATCTTCTTCATCAATACAGCTATATCCCTCTAATCCAAATGCACTACCATAACGAGTGATTAAGTCCATACACCAAGAGTGAAATGTTGAGCCTGAAACTTGTTTTGCTTCTGGCATTTTTGAACCCTCTATTTTGATACGATTGGCTATCTCTTGTGCTGATTTCTTGGTAAACGATAATATTTTAATTCTCGTTGGTTGTACGCCAGTTGAAATAAGATGTAATGCACGAGCAATAATTGTGCGAGTTTTACCAGTACCAGCGCCTGCTAACACGAGCAGATGTTTGCCATTATATGTAGCAGCAGCCAATTGCTGCTTATTTAAATTATCAAAGTCCATAATTTTCTTCAAGTTACAATAACATAAAAGACCCTATACGAACAAAGGTACTAAAAAATCGTAATAATAAGCCCTTTACAGGCGAATTATTACGATTTGAAAGCATTTTACAGTTTTACTCCTCTGTTCTTCTTTGGTTGGATAGACTGTCGGATTGATTGCCGGAGTTTTTCATATTGCTCACAGAACCATTGACTGAGGGGTATTCGATTTGCAGTTAGGGTAAGTCGCTTGTCGTTATCTCGCAGAATCTGCAAGGGGGTATTATCCGTAGCAAACCATCTGTTATGCTCCGAAGAGAATAGTCGTCCTGTAAAATTCAGAATCTTACCCTTAAACAGCTCGGCAAACTCCATCGCTGAAAGCCCGATTTGTTTGGCAAGGCGTTCCAATCTAAGGAAGTTGGCAAAATCAAGATACCAACGATGAGCGGTTTTGATTATTGAATTTAGGATGTTGGTCTCCTCCTTATGCTCCGCCTCCTTTGCTTCAAGAACCTTGCGATGCTCGTTATCCTTATTCATCATTGCCCTGCTATGTTCCACCTCCATTTGCTTGATGTTGGATTGCAGTTGCTTGATGGTCTCATCTCGGATTGCTATTTCGTCCCGTAAATCCTCGTTCTTACGTTCCAACGATTTCATCTTACCGCTGCCGAAAAGAGAACTCACTCCGCTTGCAAGGGCTGTGGCTGCATCGGTGGCTACGCTTTTGAGTTTGTCGGTGCGTATCTCAGATTTCACCTGTTTTAGTTCTTGCTCGGCAAGATCTATCTGGTGTTCCTTGTGTTGCCGTTCGCCCTCAATACGTTCAAGCTCGGCACGCTGCTTCTCGATGATAAAGTCGTTTCGTTCCAAATGCTCCTTGCCCGTCTCGGTTTTGGATTGTCCTCGCTCCATTGATAGAATCTCGGATGCCAAAGTCTGCATCTGCATCATATCATCATCGTTGAGCTTTCGGCTCTTGCCCGTATTGTGGTCCATCCAATCGAATACAATATGGGCGTGGTAGTTGGGTTTGAACCAACGACCGCCAATCTGAAAACTCTCCTTATCATCTGGAGCTGGTTCTCCACCGATCCAATGCCCCTCATCTTTGTGTAGGAATATTTGAAGCGGTGTGATGCCCCAACGCTTGATGATATTTCGCATCTCAGGAGTTAAAACAGCTCTAATAGTGCGTATCTGCTTTGAGGTGTTCTTGGTCTTGGCTCTGACGAAACATATCTCATCGCCCTCTATATTATTATAGGTAAGTAGAGCATATCACGAAAGTTGATGCCATTGCACAAATAAGAGAAGAACCACATATCGCAATACATCTCTGTCTCCTCGTTGCCATCGGTGTAGGTTACGAGTTGCTTTATCTGCTCCAATGTAAGAGCCAACTTTCGCCCCTCTGCTGAGGGCATCTCGAAACGACCTCTACCAAATGGGAAATTAACCTCCTTGATAACACCATCCATACGGGCTTGATTGAGTATTGCTTTGAGGTACTTAAAATATACATTGATGGTGGATTTGCTCTTACCATCATTACTCCAAAAGCGTTCCAACCTATTGAGCCAATCAACAAGTTGAGAATGGAATATCCTTACCTGCAAATGCCTCAATACCCAACAGCATAGAGTGATAGCCATTGCGAGTGCTATATTGCTCATTACGCTCGGCATCGGCAACCTTGGCTCTGACAGCAGTATTGACCGTAACCGTTGTACAGCGTCCCAAACGAATACTGAGCAGATCGAAGCCAAACTCTCCTCGCTCGGCAAGAGATTCAACTTGGCTCTTGATGATAGAGAAACTATTCTCCACGCTTGAACGAATCTCGGACAATCTGTGGCTCTTGCTCTCGGCAAGGTTCGCCCAATCCTCCTTGGAGAGTTCCTGCCCCGTAGAGTAGTATTTCTGCTTGCGATTGTAGATGACCTGTATCTTGACAGGAAATAAACCGCTCTTCTTGGCTCAACGGGCATCCAGCACCGAGAGTACCGAAATGCCGTCCTTTGAATACTTGAACATAATCTGCCGTTTTTTATAGGTTACTTACTTCTGTGTATGCAAATCTTTGTACATACTATTTGCATACAAAAGTAGATATTAGCGGCAAATTCTGCAAATCACAAGAAAAGAAAATTTGCCAAAATACACTAAAACACAATATTTTGCATATATTGGCAAACCTTAGAAAACAAGTAAAAATACCCTATATTTTACTTATTGTAGTATGCTCAAATCCAAAGCAAGCATATTAAAAACATAGAGGAAGATGGTTACATAGTAATAACAAGTAAGCACTGTTCACCGTCCAACAGTCCGCTGGACGGTGAAGTCAGATAGCTGCGAAAGCCGATGCACCTATCTGCATGGACCGTCCAGCGTTCGCTGGACGGTGAACGGAGATACTAGAAACAGACAAAACACATCCGTAACCATGGCGATTCATATAACTACAGTTATACCACCGAGATGAATAAAAAAATGATTATCTATAATAAAATAGCTCTATATGTAAACATACGTTAAACAACTTAAGCAATTTTCTCTTTATCTCATAATTTATAAAATTATTCCCTTAATTTTGTCGGCATGAGAAAAGTATATTTCATTCTTCTTTTCACCGGATTCTTCGGATTGTTTCTCTTTGATGTGACAGCACAAACTTTTACCAACACCCAAGGAATAATAGTAAAAGCTTGCATCGACAAGGGAGACACCATTCCATGCGTGGAAATGAGAACCTTATATGTATATCCTCCTTATCGTTTCAAAAACAGACGGGAACAGATACGATACAACAAGTTAGTACGTGATGTAAAAAAAACACTTCCCATTGCCAAGATGATTCATAAGACCATCATCGAGACATACGAATATTTAGAGAGAATTTCAGATAAAAAAGAACGAAAAAGACATATCAAACGAGTAGAAAAAGGATTGAAAGAACAATATACTCCCATGATGAAAAAGTTAACTTTTTCACAAGGAAAACTTCTCATCCGATTGGTTGACAGAGAGTGCAACCAATCTTCCTATGAATTGGTAAAAGCTTTCATGGGTCCCTTTAAAGCCGGTTTTTACCAGACGTTCGCTTCCCTCTTCGGAGCCAGCTTGAAAAAAGAATACAATCCGGAAAAAGAAGACCAGATGACAGAACGGATCATCAATCTGGTAGAAAGCGAACAACTATAGTTTCATCAACAGGCGGGCAAATTCCCAAATGACCATACCGGCCGTGACCGACACGTTCAACGAATGTTTGGTGCCAAACTGAGGTATCTCTATGCAACCGTCCGAAGCATCCACCGCTTCCTGTTTTACTCCTTTTACTTCATTTCCCAGAATAACGGCGTACTTCCCGTTTTCATCCAACGTCAGCTTATTCAGTAGCGTACTGCCTTCCACCTGCTCTACGGAATAAATCATATATCCTTTTTCTTTCAACTCCCTTACCGCTTCCAACGTGTCTTTAAAATACTTCCACTCCACCGTATTCTCCGCTCCCAATGCCGTTTTATGAATTTCGGGTTGAGGAGGAACCGCCGTAATACCGCACAAATAAATAGACTCAACTCTAAAAGCGTCCGCACTGCGAAAAACAGAACCTACATTATGCAAACTCCGCACATCGTCCAACACAACAATCAAAGGAAGTTTGTCCGACTCTTTGAACTCTTTCACACTCATTCTATTCAATTCCGTTATCTTCAGTTTTCTCATCATCTTTTATAGAGGTATTTTTATTCAAATCTTTTTATCCGGCAAACTTATAGAAATATTATGAATTCTCATTCATTACCCACTTCAAAACTTATTTTCATCACGGTTCATCTCATTTTCTTTTTTACTTCTAAATCCGGAATAAATACGTACCTTTTTTTATTCACACCTCCCTGTTGATAATGTTGAAAAAACAATTAAAAACAAGTGGAAAGAATTTCATAATTTATATTTGCATTATCCGAAAGAATCGCTATATCAAAATAAAAATCAACTTTCCAAATTTAAAACAGAGAAGTTTATTACAAGCTTTCAACATCTTTTTAGCCTCTTTTTTGAATAGATATCTGCTAAAGTTTTTAACTTTGCAATGTTTCAACAAGTTATTAATAAAAAACAAAAAGTACTTCATTATCAGAATATAAAGAGTATAAAGAGCTGTTGATAATAAGTAAATAACCAAGTATGCAAGTTTAATAACTTAAATGGCAAGAAAAAAGGAATTTATTTACAAACAATATTAACCGGTTATTATCATTTACATGTTTTTTTTTAATTAGAACCAAAAAAATATAAATATGATGATTAAAGAAGAATGGGTTCATAAGGGGTTCGTCGATGAGCTTATAGACAAGGATATCAATCTGAGAAAAGAGATAGATAAGTTACGTAAAGAAAAGAATGCGGTCATTCTGGCACACTACTATCAGGAAGGAGAGATACAGGAGATAGCCGATTTTGTAGGAGACAGTTTGGCCTTGGCCCAATGGGCAGCTAAAACGAACGCTGACATATTGGTGCTTTGCGGTGTACATTTTATGGGTGAAACCGCCAAAATCATCTGTCCGGATAAGAAAGTGTTGGTACCTGATTTGAAAGCTGGTTGTTCGTTGGCCGACAGTTGTCCGGCCGACCGGTTTGCGCAATTTGTCAAAGAGCACCCTGACCATACGGTTATCTCGTACGTCAACACTACTGCTGCCGTCAAAGCGGTGACAGATGTGGTGGTTACTTCCACCAATGCCAAACAAATAGTGGAAAGTTTTCCCAAAGATGAGAAAATAATCTTTGGTCCGGATAGAAATCTCGGTAATTATATTAACAGCATTACCGGTCGCCGGATGTTATTATGGAACGGAGCTTGCCATGTACACGAGCAATTCTCGGTGGAAAAGATTGTTGAATTAAAGAAACAATATCCCGACGCACCTGTATTGGTGCATCCTGAATGTAAAGGTGCGGTAGTGAAACTGGCCGATTTGGTAGGCTCTACGGCGGCTATCTTGAAATATGCCGTGAAGAGCGATAAAAAAGATTTTATTGTGGCGACCGAAAGCGGTATATTATACGAAATGAGAAAACAATGCCCGCAGAAAAACTTTATTCCGGCTCCGCCGGAAGATAGTACCTGTGCTTGCAATGAATGCAATTTTATGCGTCTGAATACAATAGAGAAACTCTATAATTGCTTGAAGTATGAATATCCTGTTATTGAAGTGGATGCTGACATCGCAAAGAAAGCAGTGAAGCCTATTCAGCGTATGTTGGAAATTTCCGCCAAATTAGGACTTTAAAATATAATGTTTCAAGGGATAATTGCATCTGAAGTTCTGTTTATATCATGGTTAATTCTATGTGTATGAATAAATAAAACTGTGTCAGCAAAGAATACAATGTTAACTTTGCTGACACAGTTTTATTTATGTCTTCCTTTATTTACTTGTGGTTATTTTCGCTTTATCCAGCTCTTTCAATAGTTCTTGTACAGCTGTTTTCAGTTGGGTGTCTTCTCCTTTGACGATGGTTTCCGGAGAGTTGGCCACCTTGATGTCCGGTTCCAACTGAGTGTTTTCCAAGTAACTTCCGTCGGGAAGACGATAACCTATCACGGGGATACCGAATACGAGTGATGGGTCTTGCAGCGTTTCCCAGTTGACACTGGTCATGGTGCCCGGGACAGGCATACCTACCACTTTGCCCAAGTTCATATGTTGATATACCCATGGTGTACCGTGGGCATTGGAGTAATTGGCTTCGCAAGTCAGCATGATGGAAGGTTTGTTCCATCGGCGGCTCGGCATGTCACAGGCCTCTCGTCCGCGAACTACTTGGGTGAAATATTTCTTTCCACTGAACAGAATCTCGATGTCTTCGTGCAGGCGTCCGCCACCATTGAAACGCGTATCGATGACAATGCCCTCACGGTTATTGTATTTACCGAGAATATCCGAGTAGATGGTGCGGAAACTGCCATCGTCCATGGAAGCGATATGTACATATCCCAAACGTCCGTTCGACCATTTGTCCACATCTTCCGCGCGTTGTTTTACCCAGCGTCGGTACAACAGTTCTTTCATGCTGTTGGTATTGTAGGGTTTCACCACTTCGTCCCAGCGTTCTTTGTTTTTCGGGTTGTAGAAAGAGACCAGCACTTTCCGTCCGGCTTTGCCGTTGAGCAGGGTATTGTAATCCATGTCAGAAGTGATTTCCGTGCCGTCGATTTTTTCAATGATGACGCCTGCGGCTGCTTTGGAGTTCTTGTGGTCGAAGGGACCTTTTTCAATGACTTCGACAATGCGCAGACCTTTTCCTGTGTAATCCCAGTCGAAAAATACACCCAGATTAGCTGTGCTTTCGCCGTTTCGGTTAGGATGATAGCTGGAACCGGTGTGCGAGACGTTGAGTTCGCCCAGCAATTCGCTTAGCATTTCAGCGAAATCGTAATTGTTGTGGATATGTGGCAGAAATTTGCGGTAAGCTTTGGTCATGGCTTTCCAGTCTACTCCGTGGAGGTTCTTTTCATAGAACCGTTTTTCTATTTGCAAGCATACATGGTTGAACATGGCTTCCCGTTCGTCGGCAAGGTTTATCTTCAGATTGCCTTGTACGCCCACCGGAGTGCCTGCACCTGACGTACTGTTTATTTTCTTCAGGCTGCCTCCTAATAGATAGATGTTTCCTTTCGCGTCAGTGTCAAAGGTTCCGGCTCCCATTCCTTTTTGTGCCAATTGAGGATCACGCTTCTTCACGTCTAATTTCCAAAGGTCATATCCGCCTTCGAAACGTGAAAGATAGAACAGTGTATTACCGTCTTGGGTAATGATAGCGTCTCCTAAAGAAGAAGAAATAGGAGTCAGACGGATGATGCGGTCTTCGATGTTCTCCAGTTCCACTACAATATCTTTCGAGTCTGTTTTCGTGCTGTCTGCTTTTTTATCGTTTTCTTTATTCTTCTTGTCCTCCTTTGTTTTGGCGGCTTCTTTCTTTTGTTCGGCTTCCAGTTCTTTTTGCAGTTCGTAATCTTCCTTGCTCATGCGGTATTTGTCGTAAGCATCCTGATTCAGGAAAACAAGCATTAAGTCGCCCATCGATCCCCATGAGGCATGGTTGCGCATACCATACCGTTCGGTTTCGAACAAAATGGCTTTGCCGTCCATGACAAAACGAGGATTGTTGCTCATGTATCCGCTGTTTGTAAGGTTGGTGACAGTTTTTCCGCCTTCGGCGCTTACCAGACCTATGTCGTAGTATGGGTCGTGGCGGTTGCCTACAAACTCCAATGTAAACCATTTGCCGTCCGGTGACCAACGATAGGTAAAGTTTCCGTTGGTATTGAACTGGGTAGATCCGTCTGTGATTTGCCGTACTTTCTTTGTTTTCAGATTGATGACCATCAGACGGCTACGGTCTTCCACAAATGCCAGCTCTTTTCCGTCTGGGGAGAATTGTGGGTTGGCGCGCTCTACCGTGGAAGAAGGTAGCAATGCTTCCTCTTCAATCAATGTGGCGTTCGGGAAATTCAGATCTTCTTTGCGTGAAATTTTGGAGGTATAAAGTTGCCAGAGTCCGTTCCGTTCGCTTGCGTAGGCGATGGTACGGTTGTCAGTACCGAAAGTGACGTGTTTTTCCGTAGCGGCGGTATGAGTAATTTGTTTGGTGGTTCCGTAGGTCACGGAAGTCACGAAGACTTCGCCACGCATAACAAAAGCAATTTGCTTTCCGTCCGGTGAAACAGAGGCATCGCTGCTTCCATAGTTCACGCTCATCATGGCCGGTTGTTCTTCCTCGTCACACAGCAGTTGGATATTTACTTTGCGGGGCGATTTGTCTTTCTGCATGGTATAAATTTCACCGTCGTAGCTGAAACAGAGTGTTTCGTTCTTATCAATGGAAAGGAAACGTACGGGATGTGTATTGAAAGAAGTCACCGCTTTGACTCTTTCCGTTTGGGCGATTGGGAAAGCGTATACGTTCATGCTTCCTTTCCGTTCGCTTAAAAAATAGACTGTTTGTCCATCTGGTGATAACCTTGGATTGCGATCTTCCCCTTTCCAGTTTGTTAACTGGGTATGTTTTCCAGTTTCCGGCTGATACATCCATATATCTCTTGTTATGGAAGAAGTATGGTGTTTGCGCCATTCATTCTCAAAACCTTTCCGATCCTGATAATAAAGGGTTTTGCCATCAGGGGCATAACAAACAGCTTCGGCTGGGGTTGCCAGCACCTGTTCGGTGCGTCCGCCTTTTGTCGGTATCCGGTAAAGCTCGCTCATGGCTTCGTTTGGAAACAAGGCGCTGGTTGCGGGGTCTTGAATGGTCGCCGTAAACAGTACATACTTGCCGTCTGGTGTGAAAGTGGTAGGCAGTTCATCGGCGGAATGGGTAGTCAACCGTTTGGCAACTCCTCCTTTAGAGGGCATGATGAAAACATCGAAATTTCCGTTCCGGTCACTTGCGAAAGCGATTTGTTTACTGTCTGGCGACCATATTGGTGAACATTCGTAGGAGTCCTGACTGGTAAGACGAATGGCTGTGCCTCCTCCTGCTGGTACTTTGTAGAGATCTCCCTTGTAACAAAATACAATTTCTTCACCATCGGGTGATAATTGTACGTCGCGCATCCACAATGGAATTTGGGCAAACATACCCATCGTAGTGAGACTGATAGTCATAGACATAAGTAGTTTTTTCATGTTTCCTTCGTATTGTTTATGAGTTCTGTATGATTGATAAATTGTACAAAGATACGTATTTGTATGTAATAGGTGCTCAAAAAGTAATTTATTTCCTCATTCCTCATGATAAGTACCCGCACTCTTCGTGATGTTGTGAAACTAATTCCATCAAAAAGCTTTTTCTGTTCATTTTAAGGTGGAAAGAGCTTTTATTATAAAAAAAAAGAATAAAAACGTATTTTTCTTATTGAAACGTTTGGCGGTATGAAAATTTTGTCTACCTTTGCGTCCGCAATTAAGAGAGATTGTGAGATAATAAGTCTGGTGCGTTAGTTCAGTTGGTTAGAATACATGCCTGTCACGCATGGGGTCACGGGTTCGAGTCCCGTACGCACCGCATTAAACCTTTATAATAAGGGAGTTTCATAAAAGACACTCGGAAAAGTATCCGTTATCGACTTTTCCGGGTGTCTTTTGTTTGTTTTGTAAAAGAAGCAAGAAAGAGGGAGGCAGGACTAAGACAAATTTTCTTATACGTCTGGGAAATTTAAAACTTTGTCCTTTCCTTTCTTGTTAAGGGTAAGGCTTCCATAGTTGATGCAATCAAGCCGGTTAAGCCAGCCTTTTTTGAACCCGTTTTGTGAAGGGGTACGCTTTACAATCTTTTCGATGAAAGCAATGCGGGTGCGCTTTATTTCCGCAAATAGTTCGCGGGCGTTCCGTCCGTTCAGTGCGGCTAAAGTCTTTTCGCCTACTATGCCGTCCACGCTAACCCCTAAAATACGTTGCACCCCGGTAATACCGTTCTTTCCCGAAGCCCAGACCCAATCTACAACCAAGTTTGCGACGGACTGGCTTTTTATCTGGTCAGCTTTCCATCTGTCCCAATAGTACGGCTTCATCACGCGCCTAACCGCATCTTTTTCGGTTATTAAACGCAAATCGTCCACATCTATATCGCCGTCGCCGTCCTTGTCGTATCCTACAGCTTTCCAAGTGGCGATAGTCACTCCTTTGTTGGTTGCTCCGCCTTTGTCTGCCGTATGGTTGGAAAATCCGCCTTCCCAGCTTAATATAAAAGTGGCTAATATTTCAATCTGTGCCATTGTCTGAATGTTTATTTGTTATCAATTCTACAATTTTTTTCACTATTCTTCGTCAAAAGTACATGATTGTTTCAATTTAATTATTTTTTCTCAGCGTTTTTTGCGTTTCTTTCAGTCTGTATGATTGTCCGTCCAATTCATAAAGAAAGGCATTTGTCTACCATTGCCGTGACCTATACGTTGTCCTTGATGAATTCATTCCATCTGTTAAAAGCCGGGTTTGTCACAGGACGGTGAACAGTGGAAGGCTTCGGTCGTCGTGCAATCTGAGATTTATTCGCATTGTGTTTTTCCATTAAAGTGATAGATTCATTCTTTTTTATTGAATATTCGTTATATTTGCAGCGTGAGTTGTTGAATTGTCCGGGTTTATCTCCAAGATGATGCGGGATAAATGAAGAACGGAAGAAATCGAAGATGACAACAAATGTGATTGTTAAATATAAAAGCGGTTTTAAATGAGTAAAGTTGCGTTGATTTCAGGTATTACGGGACAGGATGGTTCGTTTCTGGCAGAGTTCCTATTGAGTAAAGGGTATGAAGTACATGGCATTTTGCGCCGTTCTTCATCTTTCAATACCGGGCGAATAGAACACTTGTATCTGGATGAGTGGGTACGTGACATGAAGAAAGCCCGTTTGGTAAATTTGCATTATGGGGATATGACGGACTCCAGTTCGCTGATACGCATTATCCATGATATTCATCCTACGGAGATTTATAATTTGGCTGCACAGAGTCATGTGAAAGTATCGTTCGATGTACCTGAATATACCGCTGAGGCTGATGCGGTAGGCACTTTACGTTTATTGGAAGCTGTACGCATCTGTGGGTTGGAGAAAGATTGCCGTATTTATCAGGCTTCTACTTCCGAGCTTTTTGGTAAGGTGCAGGAGGTGCCGCAAAAAGAGACGACACCTTTTTATCCCTGTTCTCCGTATGGGGTAGCCAAGCAGTATGGATTCTGGATAACGAAAAACTATCGCGAAAGTTACGGTATGTTTGCGGTAAACGGTATTCTGTTCAATCACGAAAGTGAACGACGGGGAGAGACTTTTGTTACCCGCAAAATTACATTGGCTGCGGCACGTATCAAGCAGGGATTTCAAGATAAGCTCTATTTGGGTAATTTGAATTCGTTACGCGACTGGGGATATGCCAAAGATTATGTGGAATGTATGTGGCTTATCCTACAACATGGCACACCGGAGGATTTTGTGATTGCAACGGGTGAGATGCATACGGTACGCGAATTCTGTACATTGGCGTTCCATTATCTTGACATTGAGCTGGAGTGGCAAGGCGAGGGAGTGGACGAGAAGGGTATAGACAAGGCGACCGGACGTGTGCTGGTAGAGGTCGACCCGAAATATTTCCGTCCTTGTGAGGTAGATCAATTGTTGGGTGACCCCACTAAGGCCAGGACTTTGTTGGGATGGAATCCTACCAAGACACCTTTTCCGGAATTGGTACATATTATGGTGGAACATGATATGCGGTTTGTGAAAAAGTTGTATCTGAAAGCCCGGATGGAGGAATAAGGAATGCTGGACAAATCATCGAAGATTTATGTTGCGGGGCATCATGGATTGGTGGGGTCCGCTATCTGGAATAATCTTGTAGAGAGAGGTTACAGAAATCTGGTAGGGCGAAGCCATAAAGAGCTCGATTTGTTGGACGCTGCAGCCGTGAAAGCCTTTTTTGATGCCGAGCAACCCGATGCGGTGGTGTTGGCGGCGGCCCATGTAGGGGGCATTATGGCGAACTTGCGTTATCGGGCCGATTTTATTTATCAGAATTTGCAGATACAGCAGAATGTCATTGGGGAAAGTTACAGGCATGGCGTAAAGAAATTGCTGTTTTTGGGGAGTTCCTGCATCTATCCTCGTGAAGCCCCTCAGCCTATGAAAGAAGAGACTTTGCTTACTTCTCCGCTGGAGTATACCAACGAACCGTATGCCATAGCCAAGATTGCCGGGTTGAAAATGTGTGAAAGCTTCAATCTGCAATATGGTACCAATTATATAGCGGTCATGCCTACCAACCTTTATGGCCCGAATGATAATTTCCACTTGGAAAACAGCCATGTGTTGCCGGCTATGCTCCGCAAGATTCATTTGGCCAAATGTCTGTATGAAGCGGATTGGGAAGCGGTGCGCAAGGATATCGGTCTGCGCCCTGTAAGTTGTATGAGGGAGGGTGAGAAAATGATGGTGGATGCCTTTTCTTCCGAAACTGAAATACTGGACATGTTGGCGTACTACGGCATTACGTCCGAAGCGGTGACGCTGTGGGGAACGGGTAAACCATTACGTGAGTTTTTGTGGAGTGAAGAGATGGCCGATGCGAGTGTTCATGTGCTGCTTCATGTAGACTTCAAAGACACTTACACTTTGGATGCGAAAGAAATTCGAAATTGTCATATCAATGTGGGTACAGGCAAAGAACTGACTATCAGGGAATGTGCGGAGAAAGTCAGAAGGGAAGTCGGTTATAAAGGCGAACTTCGTTGGGATGCTTCCAAACCGGACGGTACTATGCGGAAACTGACCGATGTCACGAAACTGCATCGTCTGGGTTGGCATCATAAAGTAGAGGTTGATGAGGGAATCCGTCGGCTTTATCATTGGTATCTGCGAGGTATTTGTGTCAATCATCAAACCGTTTGAAAGGAGCATCCCCTGTTTGTAGCGTTGTCCGGTCGGATTGTTTCGTATCGGTAGGGTCATATCGGACGGGCTTCAAATGGAATCATTGATAAGAAGTATAGCGATGGATAAGATAGAACATTCTGTGGTATTATATCCCCTGTTGTTTGAGAACAACTTTCATACGGTGATATGGGGAGGCAACCGCTTGAAGCCTATGAAGAACCTATCGTCTGATGACGAACCGGTAGGAGAGAGTTGGGAGGTTAGCGCCGTGGAAGGCAGTTTGTCGATTGTCCGGAACGGGCCGTTGTCCGGTCGGGATTTGGCGGAACTGACCAAAGAGTATGGACCTTTGCTGTTAGGAAAGAATGTATATAAGAAATATGGTGATCAGTTTCCTATTTTAGTAAAGTTTATCGATGCGGCGAAGGATCTTTCCATACAGGTTCATCCTGATGATATGCTTGCCGGAGAAAGGCACCACACGTTTGGCAAGACAGAAATGTGGTATATCATCAAGGCTAAGCCGGGAGCCCGGCTTTATTCAGGGTTTAAATCTCCTATTTCTCAATACGAATACCGGAAACGTATTGAAGACCATTCCATCTGTGAGGTATTGGAGGCTCATGAGGTGAAGGCCGGAGACGTGTTCTTCATTCCGGCCGGCCGGGTGCATGCCATTTGCGGAGGTATTTTGCTGGCGGAGATTCAGCAGAGCAGTGACGTTACCTACCGTATTTTCGATTATAACCGTCTCGGATTGGATGGCAAGCCGCGTCAGTTGCACACGGAGCTGGCGAAGGATGCCATAGACTATAAAGTGTACGATGATTACCGGACGCATTACGATAGAAAACTGAATAAGCCTGTACCTATCGTAATGAATGAATTCTTCGTGGTGAAGCTGTTGGAAATAAACCGCGCTTTCCACCGCAAGCTTTATAAATATGACTCCTTTATTGTCTATATGTGTATGGAGGGTAATTGCACCATCCGTATCAATAGTACGCAAGGGGTGCCCAAGGAAGCGGAACCTCCCGTGACGACCATCACGCTGACCGAAGGATACAGTTGCCTGATACCCGCCTGTGTAGCCGATTTACATGTGACACCCTATAACTCAAAAGGATATACCAAACTGCTGGAGGTATATATTGATAACTGCAACTTCTGATTCCCTTTTTCATCTAGTGCATCGCTCTATGGAAGAGTTCTGTGGGAGTATACCGGTGCAAAAGCTATGCGCTAAGTTCTTGTGCGTCTGTATCGGTACGTCTTACAATCAAGATACTGATTTCGTAAAGCAGATACATAGGCAAAGCCACCGTGAGTAGGGTGAATACATCTGAAGTGGGGGTGATAATGGCAGCGATAATGAGAATCAAGACCATGGCGTGGCGGCGGTAACGACACATGAACGTGGAGGTGAGGAAGCCGAATTTGGCAAACAACCAGCAGAGGATGGGGATTTCGAATACGATACCCATCAAGAGAGTCATCATCATCAAGGTGTCCATGTAAGATTCCAGTGAAATCATGTTTGTCACCTCTCCACTTACCTGATAAGTCCCTAGAAAGCGGAATGTCAGCGGAAAGATGAGCAAGTAACAGAGGACAGCTCCGGACAGGAACATGATGTATCCTCCCACCATCATCCGCGTGGCGTATTGCTTTTCCCGTGCATACAGGGCCGGGGAGACAAAGCGAAACAGTTGGCATAGAATGTAGGGAGAAGCACAGAAGACACCGGTATATATGGAGGCTTTCATGTGCATGACAAATTGGGTAGCCAGCCCCGTGTTGATAAGTTGTACGGAAAAGGCGTCCGGAGATATGACAGACGCCATCGTCTGGTTGTCGACAAGTCCCAGTAGGTGGTACGTAATGAAGTCGCTATGCTTCGGGGCTAGAATAAAGCTGAACAGCTCTTCTTTGAATAGAAATGCCACGACACTGCATAGCAGAATGGCGATTGCTACTTTTATCAGCACATTTCGCAGTTCATCTAAATGTTCCCAGAATGTCTGTCCTGTTGTCTGTCCCGTTTCTTTTGCTGTTCGGTGAGTCATGTCTGGTATATTTGTCAGAAGGTAGCAAACGTTTGCTTCGTGATTCGGCTAGTCTTTTTCCGCTTTTTCTGCCGTTTCATCTGTCTGTTTCTTATCGGCTTTTGTTTCTGCGGAGGATGTCGCATCGCCGGTTCCGTTCATGCCGTCTTTAAAACTGCGTACTCCTTTGCCGAGTCCTTTCATGAGTTCAGGTATCTTTTTGCCTCCGAAAAACAATAGCACAATCAATGCGATAAACAGTATCTCCTGTCCGCCGATTCCCATAAATAAAGGTGTCATCATCATCTTATTTGTAAATTAAGTATTTGATAAATAAATAGCCGCCCGTTATCTGTAACGCCATGCCGGGTAGACCGATGCGAAAATCTTGTACGGCATGGAAGAAACTTCCGATAAGAAGCCATTCTCCAAGTGTTCCGATTGCCTGATAAAAGAGCACGACCATTGCGAGGATAGGCAGTGAGATATGTCCGAAACAGTGGGCCGCATAACCGGCTACGATGGCCAGCAGGACAGACTTCAGTAAGATGGCGGGCAGTACTGAAAGGAGGGGCATGCCAAACAGTAAAGAGTTGACTACGGGAGAGAGTAAAGCTGTGAGAAGCCCTGTTCTCCAGCCGTATTTGTAAGCTCCTATTAGGGTAAAAAAATAGATGGGCAGCCACGTGACGCCTCCTTGTGGTACGAAATGGAACAGTTGGGGCAATAGGATGTTGCCGACCATAAATAAAGCTGCGGCTATGTAGGTCTTAGTTTGGCCGAAGCTCCAAGAATAGAGTTTGACAGTTGTTGCTTGCATATTATCTTTCTTTTTACATTGACTTGTTTAGGGTGATATATCTGTTCTTTTCCTTTAGCAAATTTTAGTAGATGACAAAAATTAAAAGTCTATTGTTAAACATCTAATTATCAATAGATTATATTTGTAAAAATTCCTGA
>CANQSM010000079.1 GCA_947626525.1 uncultured Phocaeicola sp.
TGAATGTGTCCGCCAAATTCCACCTTATGATGTCATGACAAGACCTTTGATAGGCTCTTACCTTTCTATTGAGGAATTACCCAAACAAGGGTGGCTTACTGATTCTACTGCAAGTTTCCGAATAGACCATTTGGAAAAGAAAGCCTATCATCTAAAAGCGGAATATGTCGGCTTTGATTCATGTGATACGCTTATTGTCTTGACGGAACGCACTGACACATTGCGTTTAGTCTTGCCATTGTATTACGAATACATTTCAAAATATAAGTGTTCTCCCGAATTGTCACGTGCAAATATCCGAAATGGACATCCGTATATAAAACTCATCATCCCCGAAGGAAAGGAAAAAGAAGTCAGGAATCACCCATTTTGGGAAAAATACGGTGTCAGCTATGATAGTTATTACCTGTTAAGAAAGGACGGACATCTTGCTTGTTATTTGGGTGTCCCCAACTTTATGCTTGCAGCCTACAATCAAGAGGTGTTTGATTATCTGGATGCCCAATATGGCAAAACTTGGCGTCAGGAAGTTCCTGATGGGATATTGATATTCGGTCTTGACAAATCATTGGAAAGCAGTCTGATTGCCCATACAACAGAAAAATATCTTGAGGTCGATGTCCCTGTATGCTACTTGAATGAACAAGGCGATACCATTATATCATACGGCAAATACAAATTCTGCCAAACGGATACCATACGTAACATTGGCTTTGTATATGAAAACAAGCAGGACGCACGGATTGTTTGTATAGACAATCAAGGCAAAGAATTGTTCTATGTGTTCAAATACGATAACGGTCCCGACTATATCCGTGAAGGGCTTTTCCGCATTATGGACGAGAACGGATGGATAGGCTTTTCCGATTCATTGGGGAACGTAGTCATTAAGCCTCAATTCAAGTTCGCATTTCCTTTTAAGGGAGGCAAAGCAAAGGTTACATTTACAGGAGAAGAAAAAGCAATATTCAACGGTGAACATTACGAATGGGTAAGCAATGAATGGCAATATATTAACAGGAAAGGAGAATTTATACAATGAGAACAACAATTTTATTCACAATGTTGTTAGGTGCAGTTTGCCTGAGTTGCACCAACAAACGGCAACAATTCCGGCCGGAAGCAACGCCAGATAAAGAATTGACTATTATCGGTGGAGGAGATACGGTTACAATGATTCAAGTAAGCGATATAAAAGCATCCAAAGAGCAAACGGTTTTGGAGGTAGATAGCACACTGGATATTGATTCTCCGCTTTCACAATCTGAAATAGAGAATTATGAAAACCGTGTCCGTATGCAACGACTCCCTAATGTTTCCATTACTTATGCGGATGCATATAAAATCAGAACGCAGCAATCTGTCTATTCACCAGAAACAAAAGAGATTGTCTTTGATGTTATTAATATGGATGGCCCTACAGCAGAACCAGAACATTACTGGTTGAAGCAATGGAAAAATGGTAAATGGGTAGATTTCCCGTTTATTGACAATCTTGCATTCTCGGGTGTAGGATATGATTTGGTAAAGAATGACATAGTTTCTAGATCAATTCACATGTCAGCATTCAAATATCCATTAAAACCAGGAAAATATCAAGTGAATTTCTACGTATTCGCCAATATCTATACATATTGTAATCTTACTGAGGAAAATATACTTTCCATTAAAGATACAGAAATGGACGAAGCCTTTGTTTTCAAGGTATTGCCATCAACCAGTGATTCCATTCGCATTCTGTTTGAGAACCATACAAATCTGGATGTACAGCCAATCTTTTTACCGAGTATCAGTACAGATAAATTGTATATGGCACATCCTTTTGCACGTTCCGGTTGGACTGGAGAAGCAGACTATATGCGAAGTTGTGCCTGCTTGAAAGGCGGAGAAGCGATGTTATTCACCATTCCAGTTTCATGGGATGTAAACAAAATAACAGACAAGAATTATAAAAAACAATTCATGGCAGGAAAATTATTGCCGGGAAAATATAAAATAGGCCTGCAATTGGAAATTTATATGGATACAGAATTTGAAGTAAAATGATAGTATATGAAACAGAAAGTCTTATTGTTAACTATTTGCTTGCTGGCTATCCTTTCTCTGCAAGCCCAAACCAACGAACGGTACATTGAAGTGACTGGCACATCGGAAATAGAAATCGTACCCGACAAAATCCATTACTTGATTGAAATCCGTGAATATTTCGAGGAAGAATTTGACGGGAAGTCGAAACCTGAAGACTATCACACCAAAGTTCCTTTGGCTGAAATAGAACAAGAATTAAGAGAAGCTCTCGCCCAAGCTGGTATTCCGCAAAATGCTATTCGGACACAGGAGATCGGCGACTATTGGCGACAACAGGGGCAGGACTTCTTGGTCTCCAAGAAATTCGACATTACACTGACCGACTTCAATCAGATAAACGAAATCGTCAAGCACATAGATACGAAAGGCGTCCACACCATGCGCATCGGCGAGCTGGAAAACAAGGACATGCTTACCTATCACCAAAAGGGAAAGATTGAAGCATTGAAAGCTGCCCAAAGGAAAGCGACCTATTTGGTAGAGGCATTGGGTAAAAGATTGGGTGATGTGATACGCATTGTGGAGGAAGGGAACAGTAATACCTTCCCGTTTGCGCAAAGTAATGTCTTTTCATCCGATGCGGCTTCATTCGACAGTTTCCAGACCATCAAGAAGAACTACTCCATGCTGGTACGTTTTGAAATCATAGATTAAAATGGCCTCGTAATTAAAACGTTTGCAAACTCATTGAGTGAGATATATCATCTTTGCAATCCTTGTTGCATATTCTCAATTTTCCAATCATACGCCCCCTCTGCGACATCGCCAACCTCTTTGAGTGTATGGCGATGTTTTATTTCGTCAAAAGGCTGGCGGCTCTCCGCATAATCGCAGAGCCATGCGCCGACCGCATTTTGCTGTTCAGTTGTTTCCCCGTACTCCTGCATCACACTCTTGATGTCGGCGGCTTCGGACGGGGCGAAGATGGATTTGTGCTGCTCCGTACCGAAATGGATAATCGCATCAACGGCTCGCTTAAAGACCTCGTTTGCCTTGTAAAGAATATCGGCAAGCACGTTCAGAATATGCCTGCTCGCTTTCAGAGCACTTTGCAGCAAGCGGATGGTCTTGTCTTTCTCCGCCGTGGCTTGGCTCACCGCTTGGCGGATATGCTGCCGCTCATTGGCTTGCTGTTCCTGAAGCTGCCGTACCCTCTTGTCCCTTTCCATGCCAAGTGAACGGCTCTGCACCAAAGCCCGGTCACGCTCGGCTTCGGCTTTCAGCTTTTCTGCAACCAATACCTTTGCCAGTTCCTCCACCTTAGCTTTTACGGCATTTGGAAAGGCTTTTTTGATATGCTCGTTCTCGGCTTTCAGCTTGGCGTTTTCCTTTTCGATTGCTGCGGATTTACCCACACCGACAAGACTGCCGAAGCTGTCAAGTATGCTGTCCATTTTCGCCTTGCGTTCGTCTTTGAGTTGCCGCTCCTTGTCGGCAATCTCGGTGTCAAGCGATTGGCGGTATTGCTCTTTAACCTTGTTCTCACCCTCGATGGTCCGCCGTTCCGTTTCGGCTTTTTCTTTGGCGGCAAGGGCTGCTTCCTTTTCAGCTTTAACCCGTTCCGCTTCCTGCTTCTGCTTGGCAAGAATGAAATCCGTGCGCTCCAAATGTTCCTTGCCTGTAATCTCCTTTGAGATGCCCCTTTCCATTTCCAAACACTCAGCCAAGACCGTCTGCATCTCGCTCATGGCTTTTTCGTCCAGCTTGCAGGACTTGCCCGTATCGTGGTTCATCCAATCCCATACGATGTGAGCGTGTAAGTTTGGCTTCCAAGTGGCATTGTCGCCGGGTATTCCGTAATGCCCCTCGTCACGGTGGATGAACACTTGCAGGGCTGTGACACCCCAACGCTCGTTACACACCTTGCAGAATTTCTGCAACTGCTCCATCGTGGTATCTTCCTTGATTACCACCACGCCCTCCTTGAGCGGAGTGCTGCCACGGACGATGGACACCTTGCCCGTCTTTTTGTTCACCCGTTCACGGTCTTTGGTCTGCATCGCACGGCCTGTCTTTTCCTTAATCATTGCGGCTATCTGATTGTAGTAGTCGGTCAGTGAAGTATCGCCTAATTGTGATGATACCCACATTTCATTTTTCGCCATAAGGTCGGTGCGGATATAGAACTTCTCCTTGCGGATATTGGCGAGGTATTCTGCTGACCGTTTGTTATGCGGGCTGCTGCTTCCAAGGTTGCAGGGCTTTATGTTGATGGATGTTTTCTGTGCCATAGGGCTTGTCTGTTTTTTTGAGTCTCACAAAACGGGTTATTAGGGCTGCGCCTTAATCGGAGGGTGCAGGGAGAGGGTCACTTCCTGCTTGGGGTTCTCAGGGGTGGAAACCACTGGGCGGAGTTTCCAAAGAGGGGGTCACTCTTTGGTCGGGTTGCACAGGGCAGAAAGTCCTTGCCGGGTCAAGGGTGGCGTCCTTGCGGGTTCTTAGGGCAGAGCCATAAGCCCCTCGGGAGAGCCCACAACTTCGGAGCTTGCGGAGAAGTTATAGCGGGCTATACATGGGCAAGCCCATTCATTCACGCCACGACAACGGAGTACCGCTGAAAACCTGTGCTGTGCGCTCGTCAATACCGTCAGCCTGTATTGGAACCATCCACGCCGCCAACCGTGCCGTCCTGCGCCTCTTTCAGGCTTCCTGTGGAATTATTGCCATGTAGCCCTTTGCCGTCTGCGATATGCTGATTTCCTGTTTTGTATTCTGCATTCTGACTGCCGGATGCCACGGGCGAGCAAAGGGAAGAAGAAAGGGCGGTTGCTCCGCCTGTAATGCCGTCCGTATCATGCCTTGCGCATTGGCAGTCGTCAGGTACGGTACACGGCTTATCCTCCAACGGCATATCAGAGCATGGTGTCCGCACTCCGCCTGTCTGTCCTTTGGGAACAGCCGCAGGCCTGACATAATGGGGATTGGTCAGAAGGACACCATCCACATACCACCCTGTAAGGAAATGCAGGGCGTGGATGGAAGTGCGGTTGTTGGTTCGGGTGGTCAGCACACCGAGCCTGTTAAAACTGTCTATGAGTTTGCCGACCGTCTTGCGGTTGCAGCCGAGATATTCCGCCAGTTCTGCGTCGGAAGCTGCGACTTCTCCCACCTCCAAGACAATCTCTATGCCCTTGATGCGGTAAACGGTCTTTGTCCTTACGGCAGCGGTCATCAGCCTGTGCAGGCATTTCTGCCTGAGGGCTGAAGACTTGCCGTTCAAAAGAAAATTCCACTGCCGGGCGGAGAGGATGGTGCAGTAATGTATGGTCTGTTCGTTCTTGCACATAATCTATGGTGTTATGGTGATACCGTGGTCACCTGTTGTTCTGTAATGAGCCGGGCTTGCGCTTTTTGCCGCTGCGCAATGCTTCAAGCCGTCTGTTGAACTCTTCTTCTCCGCCCGTTCCCGATGTCCCGCCCTGTTCAATCCACTGCATGACCTCATCCTCGAAGAAATAGAGCTTGTTGCCACGCTTGCGGTACGGTATGCGCTTTTCTGAAGTCATGGCATAGATGGTGGAAGCCGACTTGCCGAGCAGGGCGGCGACTTCATCAAGGGAAAGCAGGTTACGCCTGCCCGGGTCTTTCCCTGCCGCCTTGCATAGCACTTCGTCCACCTTTCCGGCAAGCTGTTCCACCCGTTCTATCAGGGTGGAGACAGCCTGCGGCAGTTGTTCAAATGTTATTCTTTCCATATGTAAGTCATTTTAGCGTTATCTGTTCCGATGCCTTGCGCTTCAGGTCGTTCACCACATCCGCATAAACCTGCGTTGTCGCCACGTTGCTGTGCGTAAGCATTTTCGAGATGGTGTAAAGGTCTGTTCCGGCTGCAAGCTGCAGGGTTGCGTAGGTATGCCTGAAGCAATGAAAGGTTATGTGCTTCGTAATCCCGGCAGACTTAATCCAGTCTTTGAGATACAAGGGAAGCAGGGCTTGTGTCATTCCCTTGAACACCTGCCCCGTGGAACGCTCGCCGCAGAGTGCAAGGGCTTCGTCCGACAGTGGCAAGACGGCTTCCGTCCGGGTCTTTTTGGTGACGATGTGCATACACCAGCCGCCATCCGCACCCCTGATGATGTTCTCCCATTGCAGGCGTATGATGTCGCTGATGCGCAGTCCGGTAAGGCAGGAGAACAGTGCCGCAGACTTTACGACAGGCTTCCCGCAGGGCGTGTGCGCAAGTTTCTTCACCTCGTCAAGCGTCAGGAACTCACGCCTTGTGCTGGCTTCCTTGGCGTGTTTCAGCCTCGGTGCGATGTTATCCTTAATCCGCTTGTCCTCGTATGCCAGCCGCAGGACGCATTTCAGCTTGTTCAGGTTGTTGTTGGCGGTGGACGTCATCATCTTGGTGTGGGTCTGCGTGGTGAGCGACAACATGTAGGTGAGGAAGCCCTGGCAGTATTCCACCGTCAGGTCGTCAAATGTGCAGCTGCCGCCGCAATACTTCTCGAAATGCTTGTAGGCTGTATTCCAGTTCCTGAAATTGTCGCCGTCCTCCATTTTGGAGCGGAAATACTCCAAAAAGCTCTCCTTGCCCCTGTTGCGGTCGAGAAAGCCGAACTCCTCGTTTATGATGGCCTCCGTCCGCCTGCACCTGATAAGCTCCGCATTGCGAAGCATCGTCCTGTTATACTCCGCCTCGAACTTCTCCGTAGGGTTGGCATAGATGTATATGCCGAGGTATTCACGCCTCGTAGGCTTTCCCGTTTTCGGGTGCCTGACTGGAGGGTAGAAGTCGAGATATAGCGACAACTGCCCGTTTTTGATTGGCCGTTTCCTGACCGTCACTTTCGTACAAATGTTTGTCATATCGCTTATTCGTTTAATTGGTTATAAATGTTTATTCCTCCCGTTTGGCTTTGGTGCTTGCGCTTTTCCGCTCGGCTTCCTTGCGTGCCGCATCCCAGTCTGCTTTCAGGTAGTACAGGCGGTTGCCGTGTATGCGCTTCGTCCGTACTCCGTGTGTGAGGGCGAACCTGCGGACTTGTGTTTTGCCCAATCCGAACAGGCGCATGATGTCGAAGCACGAGTACCAATGTTCCGAAAGGTTGTTGCCCAGCCGCTCGTCCTCCTCCGCCATCGCTTTGTCCACTTCCGCTTTCGGGAAGCATTTGGTGGAATTGGCTTTGATGCACGGTATCGAGTACCGCATACGGAGGTTGTAAAACCGTCCGTAAGTATAATTGAACTTCCGGCATATCTCCGCCATCGTATAAAGGTCTCCAGCGACATCTTTCCTGTCCGTGAACGTGCCACGCACGGACTGCTTGTAGTTGTCCGCCGGAATGAGCCGCCGTTTTTCCGGCTTGCCCTCCGTCTTTTTCTTTCCCTCCTGTCGTAAGAGGGTCGCTTTATTTTCATGTCTTTTTCCGTTCATATCCGTATTTTTATCCTTGTTCTTTTTGCACTGCCTTGCGAATACCGATACATTCCGCTTGCAGTAGGTTTTCTCCTTAATCATCAGGAAGAAGTCCTCCCTTGCAATCAGCGATATATGGTACGTTATCCTGCAAGCCCGGAGCGTTCCGCTGTAAATCAGGTTGTACACCGTGCGGCTGCTCACCTGCAGGAGTTCCGCCACCTCACCGATGGTCAGGAACGGCTTGTCCGGCATACCCAAGCTCTTGCCGGGTTGTCCTGTTAAATTCTGTTCATTTTGACGGTCCATAATCGAAGAAATTTTATTGCACACTGTTGAAAGCTGTTGCACGCTGCTGAAAGGAAGCCGAACCGTGCGATCCCTCAGGCGAGGTACAACCGTGGTACAAAATTACTCCAATAAGGACTAAACGCCAATAGTCAAATTTTCCGCATGTTAAAACATATTATCTGAAAATCAGGTAATTACAACGCTTATTACTCTCGCTGCTTGCACCCGTTTCGCCCTGTTTTCCTCCATGTGGAACGACTTGCCGGAACCTGAAGGACCGATACAGAAGAAGTTGGCATTGTCCGTCATTTTCTTCTTGCCTTCCTTGCCGGTAATGTCGATACAGACAGGCAGTCCCTGACGGTCGGTGTAGTATGTGGTCAGCGGTGTGTCCTCAGACTCCTTCAGATGCTCCTTGAAGAAAAAGCACAGGGCAGCATCCGAAAGTGTCAGGAACAGGTCATAGTCCGGATTGAAGGCATAGCCGTTACCGGGAAAACAGTCCATGTAAAGTTCCAGCTGGTTGTAGGCCGTTCTTGACGGCATGATGCCGCACTCGTACAGCTTTGTCTCCAGAAAGGATGTTACCGGAGTAACCTTGTCAGGCGGACAACTCACCAGAATGTTAAAGTTGCAATATACAAGCATGGTGCTGTCAATGGCCAGCCTGTCCAGTACTTCCTCAATGTCAGCCTTTGCAATACGGTTGCTCGGGTCCGGCATGGAACCGTGACGCTTCGCCTTGGCCTGAAGTTTTCGCAGCAGTTTCCTCTGTCCCGGTATCTGAATGACCTGATTGAACACCACACAGTCCGAGTAGGGGACGCCGGTAAGGAAAGAAAGCAGGTCGGTTGCGATTCCGTATCCGTTGATGTTCATCTGTGTGTACGGCTTTACCATGGAAGGCAGGTTTATCTCGTCAATGTCCACCAGCGGATAGGAACGGATGATACGCTCACCAGTCCTGAGATATTCGTCCGAAGCCTTGAAGTTGGTCATCGAGAACGGTCCGTGCCGGAACTGGAATGCCATGAAACGGTGACAGTACTCGCTGACTTCCTCCTTACCGAGCTTCCTGTGCCGGATATGCTTTTCCGTCAGAATATCATCCGTCTTTGATACCTTGGCATGGAAATCGAGCCATCTCTTCGGGTCATACTGGATGAACTGGCTTCTCTGAGCCTCCTGGGTAAGGATAAGAAAAGTCCTTATCTCTGTAAACTCCCTTCCTTCGAAGTATCTGAAATAGCTCCTTGTCAGGAACTCCGCATCATCAGGCACGTCATGGTGATATGCCTGTCTGCACATAATATCCTGCTTTTGCAATGCATATCCCTCACCGATGGTCTGAAGGATATTGGATAGCACGTCATGAAACAGCATGTACTGCTGCGCATCCGTACAGAGCTGCTGGACCGGATTGGTTATCTCAAAGATAACGGACGGCTCGCCTCTGGCCGAGAACAGCACGACATTGCCGTCCGTCTCCTCCAGCTGCGCATAGAGTCCGTCAAAAATTCTTTTCCTTTTGTGTGCCATACTGTATAAAGTGATTTACTGTTCTTTTCTCAGGCTTCTGTAGATATAGATGCCTCTTGCCCTTTTCTTGTTGTGGAGTCCTCCACGCTGCTTGATGTAGATGGTTATCAGTCCCACCAGTGCCATGACCATCATGGCTATGAACCCTGCAACCTTTCCCAATGCGATTGAGAAACCGATGAAGCCTACGAATGATACGCCTATGGCTGCCGCTGCCAGAGTGAGGAAACGGCCACGTATGCCCATAAACTCCAGCGGTTTCTGCAATCCCTTGAACACAGGGTAACCTTCCTGATTCATTGTCATGCCGGAATAGGATTACTGGAAGAACAGCGGAAGAGCTTCCGAAAGTGCGATGAATGCGATACAGCCTCCGATGGTAAGCATGATGGTCTTCTTCACGTCCTGATCTCCGTTCTGCATCTTGAAATAGACGTTGAAGGCACCGACCAAGACGATAACGGCAGCAATGGCCTTCATCAGGTTCGATACCGGAGTCTGGTAGGAACTGACTTCCTGAGTGGCTTTGGTAAAACCTGCTGCACCCTTGCTTCCTGCCATTACGTTTGATGTGGAAATAATCAGTGCAATGGCTGCCACCACACACTTCTGTCCAAAACTTGAACCGATGAATCGCTCCGTAAGATTCCGGGCACTTTTCTTTATTATCTGCATTTCTGAATAATGTTAAAGGATTTCATCGCCAAAGAAACAGATGCCACTAAAGGAACGGTATATATGTCAGGCATTCTCACAGCTGAAGATAACGGCACCGAGGTCACTGGTACCGGTCTCTGCCAGTCGGTTTATTTTCCTGAATTATATTCTCTACCAGAATGCCGTCAGTCATGATGGCCTCCCGGTAAACGTGTCTGGAAGATTCTGATTGGGATTCAGATTTCTCTTTACCGTCAGAATTATTGCTTTCATTATTTGATTCGGGATTCTCCGTATTGTTCTGTTCTGAACTTTGTTCTTTGGATTCAGGTTCATCCCGGTTTATCCTTATCGGTCTGAAGCTTCGTGCCTCTTCCGATATGTCTATGTCCTCTTCTTTATGGCTGTCCTGCTCGGCATTCTGTGCGGCCTTTACCCTCTGGAAGTCCATGAAAATCATTGCCGCATAGTAGAATACCATTACCACGAAGAGAAGGAATACTATCTGTCCGTACTGCATGGCTGTTGTAATATGATGTTGGAAGAAAGAGCGGAACTGTCCTGCGGAAGCGGAAGGATATGCAGTCCCAGTCTGATACCCCGGCTTTCCAGACGTTCCCTGCGTTCCGTAGTGCCGGTATAATAAATCACGTTGTGTTCCTCACTGATGATGTATCCGTTTGACTTCATGTTGGAACGTATCCTTACCTTTGCCCTGTTGGAAATGACACGGATACCGGTTACAGGTTCCAGTCCGAAGACGATACGCCGCCTTTCCCTCTTTACCATCTGGGTACGGATACGTGAGGAAATCCTGTGCTTCTCTTCACTGCTGCGTTTCAGTCCGAGTGCAGCAGCTATGCGTCCGACACTCATCCGGGTAATACCGAGAGCTTTCCCTATCTCAGAGAAGGAACACTCCTGAAAGTGGTTTCTTATATAGTCAGCACGCTCCATCCATCTGGATTTGGCCATTTTTACAAGTCCAAGTTCACGGGCTTTCAGCTTGACGGTCGATTCGCTCAGGTTAAGAACGGCAGCGGTATAGGCTGTGGTTTCTACCGGATACAGTTCGACAAGAGCGGCCAGCATCCTGTCGGTCCAGTCAGTCTTTTTCATATCCTACAGATTATAACTGTTAAACAAAGATTTCTTTTCCCTTCTGTATTCTGCCAGACTTGGCAGGTAGGACTTGAAGAATGCTCTTACGATGGCATTCACCAGGTCAGAGCGGCATCTGCCATGTATATCGCAGTCGTCCAGTGAATCCGCAAGGTCACGGTCAAGCTTGCAGACAAGTCTTTCGGTTTTGTCCGTTCCCGAACCGTCCGATTGAAGGAATTCCATGAAGTCATCCCAGCATCCTGTGTCCGAAAGGGAAACAGCAGTATCCTTTTCCTGTGCTTCATTATTATTTTCCTTTTGTTCAACCTGAGTTTCTACGGAATCTTGCGTCAATATAAGTTCTGAATCATTGATGCCTCTTGTCAGGTCATCTATTTCCGGTATATCCTTACCTCATAATGCTATGGTTATTGAAGTGTTACTGATTATTCTGGTTCTTTATTCTGATTGCTGTTGCCATTTTCTGAAGGGTGGGTTTCTGATTGGCCGGTAATGCCCTGTGAAGCTTCATCAGACGGCTGTGCCTTCTTTTTCTTCTTAGGCTTGGGATTCAGATTCTCCGTCAGCTGTATGCCTTTGAGTTCTTTTTCCCTTATCGGTTCAAGTGTATCGAAGATACTCTGATAGACCTTGTCAAAGACCGGTGTAACGATAGTGGCCTGCATATCCAATGCCGCCATGGTGCTGAACCGTTCCATGTCCGCACGTTTGGGAATCTTCGCAGTGACGTATCCGTAGTTGGAGAAGGTATCCCTTGCATTGTCCCAGATAAGCAGTTCGGAACGCTTGCCGATTCTTCCGTCATTCAGATTGGGAATGATGAAGAGTCTGGCTTTCATCCTTTCACCGACAGCCTTTTTCAGCCGGTCAACAAACATGAGGAAGCTGGCTGTGGACGGTACGGTTACCAGGTCATAGTGAAATGGGACAATAATGATATCCGAGTTGACAAACATGGGTATCAGCCCTTCCGCTTTCAGACTGCTCGGTGTGTCCATCAGAACAACATCTATTTCTGGATCATTGTGCAGCTTCTCCATAAGGGAAGTCATCATCGCCTTGTCGTTGGCTTCGTATGCCCATACCTCATATGGCATTTCCTGTTCGCCGTATTTTCTGATGTCGGCCTTACGGCATTTCATGATGGAGTGCTGGAAGTCGCAGTCTATGACCACAACTCTCACACCCTTTGTCACCAGATAGTTGGCAAAGGTGACGCAAAGGGTAGTCTTTCCTACACCTCCCTTCTGATTGGCAAATGTCACTATAACCGGAGTCTGTATCATTTCAAGTATTGATTGATTTTGTGACAAATGTATAAACCAAGGTTTTTGGGTAAGAAATGTGCAACACATTTGTGATTTGGGTTGGATAAACCAGAATATTTGGATTAATTTTATTAGGTTAAAAGGGCTATTTAAACTGAAAAGGTTACATGTAGAAATCCGTTAAAAGATTTATTTCATTAGTTGAAACTGACATCTTGTCATATTTAGTAATAGATTCTTTTTTGGAACAGAATTTGTCATTCTTTAAAATAAAAAATATTATGGAAAAAGTTAGAAAAAGCAACTATTCAATTGATAAGGAGACTAGAGCCTTAATTTCATTAAGGTATAAAACTATTACTAAAGCAATAAACAGAGAATTTTGGAATTCTTTTTCTGAAACAGACCATAGCCGCTATGTCGGTTCTTATGGGAGGGGTACAGCAATAAATGTTAGTGATTTGGACATTCTTGTTGAACTTCCTTATGAAGAATATAAACATTTTAACTCTTTAGCTTATAATGGACCTTCCAGACTTCTTCAAGCAATAAAGAAAGCTATCCAAGAAACATATTCAAGAACTGAGGTACACGGAGATGGTCAGGTTGTTGTTGTATCCTTTTCTGATGGAATGAGATTTGAGGTTCTTCCAGCATTTAAGAATATTAAGTGGGGTGTATGGGATGGTACATATATTTATCCTGACTCAAATATGGGAGGTAATTGGCTGTCAACCAATCCCAAAGCAGAACAGGAAGCAATGGTAAGAATCAATAATGATAGTAACGGCTTATTATATGATACATGTAAGCATATTAGGACTATTAGAGCAAATTATTTTTCAAGTTATCATTTATCCGGAATTTTAATTGATTCTTTTGTTAGTATGGCAATCCAAGGTTGGCATTGGTTACGTAATGGAGAAGAAAAAGGATATAGTTCTACATCTTATGAGCAATCATTATTAAATTATTACAACAGCATTTCATTTATCTCAATATATGCACCAGGAAGTGGTATGCACGTAAATGCTTATAAAGACTGGGATATCTTAGGCAAAGTTTTAAATAAAATGGCAGCGTAATGGAAAAGTCAAGAAAAAAACTTTATCGGCAGATTTCTGATGCAGTTGGAAATGTCATATATACTTATAGTGCTCATTGGATAATTGTAAATCGCCTTAAAAAAAGACAAACTATAATCAAAGTCGTGCAAATCATTCTTACAGCACTCTCAACAGGAGGTTTTCTTGCATCAATAATTGCTGGTATTCCTTGTCTAAGCTGGCTTGGTGGATTAACCTCAGCAGTAGCACTTGCATTAAATCTATATTCTTTAAATTTTAATCTTCCAGCTGACATAAAATATCATACAGATGCAGCAAATGCATTATGGGAAGTAAGAGAATTGTATAAGTCTCTAATCGTTGATTTTGAAGATCTCACCAATGAGGAAATCAGAACACAAAGAGACAGAATAACACAAATAATAAGTCAAATAAACAAACAGTACCCAGGAACAGATTCCAAGGCTTTTTCTGAGGCTCAAAAAAATCTTAAAAATTACATGTTTGAAGATGAGGAGTCTGCAAAACTATTAAACTTAGAAGATACCGATAATGAATCTGCTAATAATTAATAGTTATTCCATTATAAACTTTTAAATCCGTATTGAATTTCCATTATCAACTTTGTCATAGTTCTCTTTTTGACCAACTTCCCACTCACGTTTCTCACTATGGCTACCACCACAAACATCACGCATCTTGGTCTTGCCTGAGAAACGTGAAGTAGGCTTTGTGGATTGCAGGTGTTTATGCTGTTCAATTTGCTTTATCGGCTGTTTCTTCAATCGTTCAAGATTGAAGTTTTCCTCAGTAAGATTTATAATAATATGCTGTTTGAAATTGATGGCGTAAGTTGCATCCTCTTCCTGACGGATGGTGAAGCCCTCTTCATGTAGTCGGCTTCTGACAGAGGAAACATTTTCATCATTGAATATCTCACGCAAACGGTTTACAGCATCAGTATGATAGTGTGTTCTTTCCGGAGATATATCTACTAAATCTGTCCGGGAAACCTTGAATATCTTACAAAGTAGATCCCGTTCAGCCTCAGTAGCCGGACTGAACATTTCAACCATGGCTATACGATTATTACGGTCGATAGCTTCTGCCATAAAAGGTTTCAACGGACGGCTTTGGCCATCAAAATAGATGATACCTTTCTTGATATAGGCACGCTGCTTCCTGATTTTACTGTATATTTCACCCTGGGTAATCTTCGGATTTAGTGTCAGTAACCGGTCAATATAGTCCTCAATTCGGTTGAACCGTTCTTCAGGAGTAGTAAAGTCCAGAAGTTCCTCTACATCCAGCACCCTTGCACCATGAATGACGGTCTTGTTTGCATGATCAACGAGCATATATCCGTATGGTGTATCCTTCTTGCCGAAGAACACAATGTCAATACCGAACTTCGTTTTCAGTTCCTTCTGTAGTTCCTCCTTGTTGGAACTTACATCACGGTACTTCTTTAATATGCTTCTTAGCTGACGGCAACGAGCCCTTTCCCGATAACCGCTCTTGAAAAGACTTTCTATTTCAGAAAAAGGGATTTCCTTCTGAACCTTTCCACCATGCTTGACGAATACATTCCCATCTTTCTGATAGACTTCATATCCCATGGAAACTATTATAGACTTGAATTGGGCAAAGGAAGAGAATGTATATTGTTTGGCAGCATCAATATCATCTTCTGTTTTCTTTTTCCTGTTATTCCCAAGAATACGGTCTATGACCTCCTGGGAACGTCTGCGTTCATGGCTGTGCTGAATCTTTCTTCCATCAGGTGCCACTCTCGAAGTGATGATATGAAGATGGGTATTCTCCGTGTCATAATGGGAGTAAACGAGCAACGGCTGACCGGATTCTCCGTATCCCATTTCCTTGAGATACTGGTGTGCAAATTCCAGCAACTCATCTTCTGACATTTCGTGTCCCTTACATGATATGGCTACATGAAACTGCGGTTTCCTGATTCTGCTGTTCTGTGAACTGTACTTCTGGAGATAACCGACCAGTTCACTTGGGGTAGGTTTGTGAAATGTTCCGAGTGAACCGAAATTCTGAATCTCGATAAGCCGTGCAACACCTTTCGAGACTTTATGTTCATTGTAACCGACAGCATGAAAGTTCGTGCTTCCCGGTAATATGGTTGCTATCATATTGAATCTTTATTTATCAAGTATTAAGTGACTGAGAAACCGAAATACTTCAAGTTCATTAATCTACGGTTACACAATAATAATATCTGAAATGATTGAATACCGTGTAACTAATAACTCAGATTCTGACAGCTTTCTGTGTCAGAGAATCAAGGTCTTTCTTTATTCGGTTCAATGTTTCCTGAGTTTCAAGAATAACCGGTAACAGAACTTCCTGAATATAGCTGGGAGCGAGTAACCCGGCTACCGCAAGCTCATTGGCACGTTTAACCGACTGATTAAGGTTTCCTCCAGCCCAGGAAAGTTCATTCTGATATTTCCGGTAAAACAAACCCAAATCATTCATCAGTTCGAGCTGCCTTTTGGTTCCGATATCTGAATACTCTGCCAGTGCTGAACGTATATAATGGCTCACGGATGAATAGGAGGCGGATTTCTCTTTAAACTGTTGTACTTCCTCCGGTGTCATTCTGACCTTGATGTACTTGGTTCTCTGATTCTTCATACTTGGATACATTGGTGGTTCGGTTTCCCAGACCATCTTTCGCCATGCGAAACAGCGGCCAGCCGCTCCGATGCGCCAACATTCGGCAAGTTACTTTTGTGAGTACGAAACGGAGTTTTGTGGCCACAAAAGTACAACTTGCTTGGAAAACTCTGCACGGCAGAACGATGCCTTCTGGGAATGATTATTACACCCAAATTTACCGGAGATTGCCGTTGCAAACCGAAATCAACAACACAATTCTTTGGAGGCATATTCCTGCTTACCATGTGCTGTAGCATCCGGTTGTCCTGGAATATCCACATAGCGGAATATTGTTGTATAGAGTCCTAGAACCTATCAAGCCAATATCAGTGTGTTCTGAAATAGATGCTACAAGCATTATTCAATCATAGAACCATACAAATCGAAGTAATCAGTAAACAATGTTCCGTTATCTATGGTTGGATAAACCAAAGTTTCAAAAACACATAAGATATAGTTATATGGTATAGATGACCATTGTTCTTATAAAACCTATATCCAATATAATATGTAGTCCCGATACCATGATAGCATGGTAAAAGTAATCAGATTATCTAAGCTACTGGAATCCCAATAAAAGGGAAAATAAAATTTTGTAGCTGATTCAGCTGATGAAATGGCTATCGGGAAATCTCAATTTATCTGAACTGTATTGCAAAAACATTCAGGTAGAATAACCCTGTAATCAGAGTCTGGAAATACCTCGTTATCATGGTGATGTAACACTGATAATCAGTAGAAAATCTACTCGAATAACAAGAAAATAGTGCTGCGTAAATTTCTGTATCTCATTGATTTTTAGTATATTTATATGCTAAAATAGGTTTTATATACACTAAATATTACACGCTATGTTTGAATTGCTGTTGATTATATATCTGCTGCCGGTACTTATTATCGGTATGCTGCTTCTGAAGCTGGTGTTCTGGCTTTTGAGGATTGCCATACGTCTTGCAGTCTGGTTGGTTAAGAAAACTTTCATCCTTATATGGAAGCTTATCGTACTTGTCTTTGCCATACTTATAGGCCGTGAAGTATTGCCCTGGAATCAACCGGATAAATAGAAAGAACCGTATCAGTGAGTGAAATGATACGGTTCTGATAAAGATAAGTAGAATCCTCCCTTTGTGTTAATGGCTTGTTCAGTTTTGCTGATTACATGAATCCTTTCCCTTTGCTTCTTTCATATACAACTTCCTTCTTGGAATCACAGTTCATAAGACGGAACTGAACCATACATCCGGTAGGAATATCCTTCGGCAACTGTTCAACCAGTCTGTCGATAACCTGGTCCACATTACTGAAACCAATATCTGTTATTTCACCGATAACATCACCTTTGAAATATGCACGGCCATAGATCATCATCTTTTTGGTGATACGGAACATCTTATCTGCCGGTGTTTCGAAGTCACGTGCCTTGCCTTGCTTGCTCTTCTTGCTGCTGAAGAAAATGAAGTCAATCACTTTGGCATTGAGTTCCCAGGCTGGAGTAAAATCTATCTTGACATAGCCTCTTGTTAAGAACCTGTTCCACTGTTTCAGTTGCAACCGTGGCGGGGATGGCATCACTTTCATCATGGAAAAGGAGAACCTGACCTTTATGGAAGCTGTAACCTTTATCGCCAAGAACAA
>CANQSM010000080.1 GCA_947626525.1 uncultured Phocaeicola sp.
GGTTCTTTGTAAAGTTACAAAATATCTATCATATTGGCAAATAATTAGTTGACTAAATTCTGAATATCCCTAATTACTTACACTTATTTCATAGACCCTCCTATGATATCAAGAAGTTCTGCTGTAATAGCCTGCTGACGACCTTTATTGTACATCAAACTCAATTCTTGCAACAAATCATTGGCATTGTCGGTCGCCTGTTGCATAGCCACTGTACGTGCAGCATGCTCCGATGCATTGGAATCGAGCAAAACTGTGTACATTTTCATTCGCAAAGCTTGCGGAATTAGTTGTTTGACCAGTTCTTCTACCGACGGCTCAATAATATAGTCGGGCATTATTCCACTCGTATCCTTTGGCATTGAAGATATTTGTAAAGGTAAAAATGTTTCTCTAGTCATTGTTTGAGACGCAGTCGATTTATAATGCATGTACAACAATTCCACTCTATCTATTTGTTTGGACACATACAGCCTCATTAAGTGTTCTGCCAAATCTGCAGCTTGCTTATACGAAGGTTTATCACCTATCAATTTGTAATCATCTGTAAGTTGATAACTTTTGGCTAAAGCCTGAGCTATTTTACGGCCTACAGGATAGATAAGCAAATTTTTTTTTTCAAGTTGAACATACTCTTGTAAGACTTCTAAAGTGTGTCTGATGACTCCACTATTGAATCCTCCGCATAAACTTGAATTGGAAGCAAATGTAACAATTGCGACCTTTTCCGGTTTACGTTCTTCTACATATGGAGACTCTATTTCAATACCACCGTCTAAAAAACTATGTAATATAGCAGAAAGTCTTTGGTCATAAGGAATCATGTTCTCTATCGCAATTTGTGCACGATGGAGCTTGGTAGAAGCTACGACTTTCATAGCTGAAGTAATTTTTAGCGTACTTCTCACCGATCCAATTCTTCCTTTTATTTCTTTAAGAGATGCCATGAGTTATCGTTTAAGATTCAGACAAACATTCTGTGCTACTTGTGCAATGATCTTAGTTACATCATCGTTGATAACACCACTTGACAGTATATCAAGAACATCTTGTTGATGAGCTGCTCGGAGATGTTCCAAAAATTGATTTTGAAATTCTCTTACTTGGCTTACAGCAATATCCTTCATAAGTCCGTGAGTTCCACAATATAATATAGCTACTTCCTCTCCTACAGGCATCGGAGAATATTGAGGCTGAATTAGTAATTGATTATTTTTACGACCTCTATCCAACGCCATGGTGGTAACTAAATCTACATCGCTACTGAATTTGGAAAAAGCTTCTAATTCGCGGTATTGCGCCTGGTCTATTTTTAAAGTACCAGCCACTTTTTTCATAGATTTAATCTGTGCACTACCTCCTACACGGGATACAGAAATACCCACATTAATGGCAGGCCGAAAACCTTGATTAAACAAATCTGTCTCTAAGAATATCTGTCCGTCCGTAATAGAAATCACGTTTGTTGGGATATAAGCAGAAACATCTCCAGCCTGCGTTTCAATAATTGGTAGTGCAGTCAATGAGCCACCTCCTTTTACTTTTCCTTTCAAACTTTCGGGAAGGTCATTCATTTGTTCAGCTACTTCTTGTTGCTGGATAATTTTTGCAGCACGCTCTAACAAACGAGAATGTAAATAGAAAATATCTCCTGGATAAGCTTCACGACCAGATGGGCGACGCAAAATGAGAGAAACTTCACGGTAAGCTACGGCCTGTTTGGATAAATCATCATAAACAACCAAAGCATGACGACCAGTATCACGGAAGTATTCGCCAATAGCTGCTCCAGAAAATGGAGCAAAATATTGCAATGCTGCTGGATCGGCAGCTGTTGCAGCGACAATAACAGTATATGGAAGAGCCCCTTTCTCACGCAAAATGTTTACAATATTAGCCACTGTAGAACCCTTCTGTCCTACGGCAACATAAATACAATAAACAGGGTTTCCTGCTTCGTAATTCTGACGCTGATTGATAATGGCATCAATAGCAATAGATGTCTTTCCTGTTTGTCTGTCACCAATAATCAATTCACGTTGCCCTCTTCCTATCGGAATCATAGAGTCAATAGCCTTTAAACCTGTTTGGAGTGGCTCCGTTACCGGTTGGCGATATATAACTCCCGGAGATTTGCGTTCTATAGGCATTTCAGTCAATTCTCCTCCGATTTCACCTGCTCCGTCAAGGGGTTCGCCCAATGGATTCACAACACGGCCTAACATATTTTCACTGACACGGATAGAAGCAATACGTCCGGTCCGTTTAACAACCATCCCCTCCTTGATCCTGTCGGTTGGTCCTAAAAGCACGGCTCCTACGTTATCTTCCTCTAAGTTCATAACGATAGCTTTCACTCCGTTTTCAAACTCAAGCAATTCCTCAGATTCCGCATTTCGCAATCCATAAATACGGACTACTCCATCACTTACTTGCAAAACAGTACCTACTTCCTCATATTTGAGATTGGTGTCGATACCTTTCAATTGCTCAAGCAATACTTCAGAGACTTCGCTGGGTCTTATATTTTCAGACATGTTTCTTGTTTTTTACTTATACAATTCTTCTGTTTTTCTCAATAAATTGTTGACGAACTTTGTTTATTTGGGTAGCAATGCTTGCATCCAAACGATTAAAATTTATTTCGAAGATAAATCCACCCATAATAGATGACTCTACCTGTGTTTCGAATTCAACTCTTCCTTGAGTCTTTTTAGCCACCATATTCTTCATCCGTTCAATGATTTCATTTTTTACAGGTGAAGCGGTAATTAGTTTCCCAATATTAATGTTATTCAATTTTCGATATAAATCGATATATGAATAAGCTATAAATGGCATGAATTTCTCTCGCCGTTCTTCAAACACTAAAGTAGCAAAACGCTTGTATTCGTTGCTTACATTCCCGCCTGCCGCTTCACATAACAGCCTTATTTTTTCCGCTTTTGATAAAACAGGATTTTCAAGGGCGGAGCGTAAATTCCCTACTTCCTGATAACTGTTTATAAGCATTTGCATTTCCTTATAAACAGCCTTTCCGTTTTTGTTTTCGCAAGCATACTCATACAAAGCTTTTGCATAACGTTTTGAGATGATTCCTATATCCATAGCTCTTATTTTTTAGTATCGGAAACTTCATCGAGCAATCGTTCAATCATTCCATTTTGCTTTTGCTCGTTATCGAGATTTTGGCGAAGAATTTTTTCTGCTATACCAACAGATAATTCTGCGACTTGTTTACGTATATCTCGAATAGCATCATCCTTTTCCTTCTGGATTCGTTGACGTGTTTCCTCCAGAAGTTTTCTACCCTCAAATAAAGCCTTATCTTTGGCCTCATCAATAATTCGTTGACGTGTTTCTACAGCATCTTTCAGGATGTTCGCTTGTTCCTCACGAGCTCGGGCTAAAATGGATTCACTTTCTTCTTTGATGTGGATAAGTTTTTCATTAGCTTCTCGCGCAGCTTGCAACGATTCATCAATGTAAAGTTTTCGCTTTTCTACCATCCCTATAATAACAGGAAATCCATACTTAGCCAATACAAAGAATACAATGCCAAAGGCTATAAGCATCCAGAAAATTAATCCACTATCTGGGTTTAGTAGTGACATAAGCCTCTTTTATTTATGCATAGAGAGCTAACAAGCAAACGATAACCGCAAACAGGGCCACACCTTCTACCAAGGCACCGATAATAATCATGTTCATTCGAATATCTCCGGCAGCCTCTGGCTGACGTGCAATAGCTTCCATTGCCGAACTTCCGATTTTGCCAATACCTATACCAGCTCCGATAGCTGCTAAACCTGCGCCAATAGCTGCGCCTAACTGTGAAATACCTGCTGATGCAACAGCTTGTAACATAACTAATGCTAACATAATGTTTTACTTTTAAATTATTTATTCTATAATTGATTCATTATTTGTGTGCCCCCTCTACTCTCGACAAACTAATAAATACAGCAGAAAGCATAGTGAACACATACGCTTGGATAAAGGCAACCAATAATTCCAAACTATTCATAAAGACGGAAAAAAGGACTGAAACGACAGACATGGAACCATTTAATGCCGTTCCGAACGATGCTGTAATGAAAATGATGCATGTCAGAGCCAATATGATGGCATGCCCTGCCATTATATTGGCAAATAAACGGACGGTTAAAGCAAACGGTTTCGTAAAAATTCCAAAAAGTTCTATAACAGGCATCATTGGTATAGGAACTTTTAACCACAAAGGTACATCTGGCCATAGCACTTCTTTCCAGTATTCTTTTGTCCCCCAAATATTTACTGCTAAAAATGTCATACACGCTAAAACTAATGTAATGGCTATATTACCAGTCACATTTCCTCCACCAGGGAATATAGGTATTAGTCCCATTAAATTATTCAGAAAAATAAAGAAAAAAACAGTTAACAAATAGGGTGCGTATTTTTTATAATCTTTACCAATACAGCTTTTTATGATATCATCATTGACCATAGTAATCAGCATTTCCATAAGGCCCACAAAACCTTTAGGTGAAAAATCTTCCGGTTTCCGCTTTTTATACCATTTGGCCACACCAAGAATGATTATTATCAATAATAAGCTATTAATAAACAGAGACAAAACTGTTTTTGTTATAGAAATATCCAAAGGTCGTGCTTCTTTTCCTTGAATATTCTCTACTATCTTACCTTCGTATGCTCCTGCGTTCGCAATATAAAATCCTTTGTAATGATTGTGTTCGGATAGGCGGGACGACAGAAATACATGCCAACCACTTTGTGAACTATAGACAATAATGGGTAATGGAACAGATATTTCACAGTCTCCCCAGTTTGTAATATGCCATTCATACGAATCTTTTATATGGCCAAACACTATTTCCTGTACATCTACCCCACTTTTTGTCTCTTCAGGACTCTGACTTTCTTCCGCCTTTACCGAACTGCAAAAAACACATAGGGACAGGCCTATCAATATGTATTTCAATGTTTTCATTTGTTCTTTTCTTTTTTCATATCCATCTCGTGGCTAAGGAAATAACAACTTTCAAATACTAAGTAAATCATATAATAACATAAAAATGTAATCATGAATGCTTTGATATGAATACCTATTAAATAAATATATGTTATAATGAAAATTACTCCCAATATTAGCTTTACTATTTTCCCCAAGATATGCAAAAATAACCATTTACCAGGGAATGCCACATACAAATGAATGAATATCAAGCCATATACATAGAAAAAGATTGGAATACTCGGATAAAACGGCGGATATTGTTCTGGCATCCATTGATTAAATGCATAAGCTCCACCCAAACCGAGTATGACAATCATCAAGGTTAAATATATAATAAACTTACGTTTTGTTTTGATAATAGTCATTTTATCTTTCTGATTCTATGCAAATAGAAATTTCATTCTCCTTAACTTCAATGAAACCTCCTTCTATTTCATAAGATTGTTTTTCTCCTTTAATCACATATTCGATATTTCCTTTTTCCAAAGAGGAAATAATTGGGGCATGCTGAGGCAATACGGTAAAAAGCCCATAACTTCCCGGTACAGTCACACTTTCCGCCCTCCCGTCGAATATAGTTTTTTCGGGTGAAACAATCACTATATGCAAATCTTTAGATTCCATTTTACGTTAATCTTTTTCTACTTTTGCCGTTTCTAATAATTTGTTTCCTTTTTCTATGGCTTCTTCAATTGTTCCTACATTCAAAAATGCTTGTTCTGGCAAATAATCCACCTCTCCATCAAGAATCATATTGAATCCTTTAATGGTATCTTCAATAGAAACCATTACCCCCGGCACTCCTGTAAACTTTTCCGCAACAGTAAATGGCTGAGACAAGAATCTCTGAACTCTCCGGGCACGGTTGACTGTGAGGCGATCTTCGTCAGAAAGTTCATCCATGCCTAAAATGGAGATGATGTCCTGCAATTCTTTGTTACGTTGAAGAATCTGTATGACACGCTGAGCCGTGTTATAGTGTTCCTGTCCAACAATCAGCGGATCCAAAATACGTGAAGTTGATTCTAAAGGATCTACAGCCGGATAAATACCCAATTCAGTAATTTTACGACTTAATACAGTTGTGGCATCCAAGTGGGAAAACGTTGTAGCAGGAGCAGGATCTGTCAAATCATCCGCCGGCACATACACAGCTTGTACAGAAGTAATAGAGCCGTTCTTCGTAGAAGTAATTCGTTCTTGCATCTGTCCCATTTCTGTTGCTAAAGTCGGTTGATAACCTACAGCTGAAGGCATACGACCCAATAATGCAGATACTTCAGAACCTGCTTGAGTAAAACGGAAAATATTATCGATAAAGAGTAAGATATCACTTGATTTTCCTTCTTTTCCACCAGCGTCACGGAAAGACTCTGCTACTGTCAGTCCTGATAAAGCAACAGACGCACGCGCTCCAGGAGGTTCGTTCATTTGTCCGTATACAAGTGTGGCCTGTGATTTTTCTATTTCTGCATAATCCACTTTAGAGAGATCCCACTCTCCTTTCTCCATTCCTTCTTCAAATGCCTTGCCATAACGAATGACATTGGATTCAATCATTTCACGCAACAAATCATTGCCCTCACGTGTACGCTCTCCTACACCTGCAAATACAGAAAAACCATTATGTTTTTTGGCAATATTGTTGATTAACTCCATAATTAATACGGTTTTTCCTACTCCAGCTCCTCCGAATAATCCGATTTTACCTCCCTTAGCGTAAGGTTCCAATAAATCTATGACTTTAATACCTGTATATAGGACCTCCTGAATGGTTGATAAATCTTCAAATTTAGGTGGATCCCGATGTATGGGATAGGCACCTTCTTTATTTAAAGATTTCATTCCGTCAATGGAATCACCTGTCACATTCATCATTCTTCCTTTCACCTGTTCCCCAACAGGCATTGTAATAGGTTTTCCTGTTGGAACAACTTCCATTCCTCTTTTTAACCCGTCAGTACGGTCCATAGCTACGGTACGTACAGTATCTTCACCGATATGCTGCTGGACTTCAACGATAAGAGTCTTACCATCGGAACGTTTGATTTCCAGTGCATCATGAATACTGGGAAGAAGCTGTTCGGCATCAATGTCTTTACCCTCAAAAAATACATCTACGACCGGCCCAATCACCTGTGAGATATGTCCTACGATTTGTGATGACATAAAAGTTATATTTTATATTGAATAATTATATTCCACACTACGCCTATATTTTTTGATTTTTAGCATGTTCTTTTGCTTTAAATCTTTGCAAAAATAAAAATAAATCGAATGGATTGTTTTTAACTTAACTACTTTTAAACTAAAAATGGAGATACAGGTAATGTAGAGGAGTATTTGACTAGTATTATCTTTCGTTTTATAAAAACACAGTGTGTGGTATATAACGCCTTGGAAAGATCATATCTGTTTGACATCTATTGGTTTCTATTTGTAATGAAGCTTTTTTAAAACGATACTTTATGGAAAAGCATTTCTACTGACCCGTTTCTATTCCGGCTGGACAATTATTATCCGTTTTTTACTTTATGCGTTTATGATTACCATGATCCTCATATACATAATGAACAAGGAGACACATATTCTGTAACTCCTTGTTTCCCGAAATTGAGCGGTAAACGGGGCTCGAACCCGCGACCTTCGGCTTGGGAAGCCAACGCTCTACCAACTGAGCTATTACCGCAGATGAAAGTATATCAATACACTTCTACCTTTGCCGCCACCGCTTTACATTTATTGCGTAAAGCCTCCATATCACTACCAAGAGGAGCATAACAAAGCGCAACTCCCATCCGGCGGTTCAATTTCGTATAAGGCTTACCAAATATACGGAGATAGGTATTGCTTTCCTTCAAAGCCTCTTCTTCGCCTTTATATCTGGGTTGTTCTTTGCTTGCTATGGGAGAGAGAATGACCGCACTTGCTCCCATTCTTTCCAGTGTAATATGAGGGATCGGCAATCCTAAAACGGCACGACAATGCAGTTCGAATTCATTCAAATTTTGTGTACCCGCCAAGGTTACCATCCCCGTATCATGAGGGCGTGGCGACAATTCAGAGAAATATACCCCATTTTTGTGACTTATGAAAAATTCCACTCCCCAAATACCCGCACCGGTCAACGCTTTCGTGACTTTATCCGCCATCTCCTGCGCTTCCTTCAGATGATCCGGAGCAATGCAGGCCGGCTGGAAACTTTCCCGATAATCACCATTTTTCTGTACATGTCCAATCGGAGGACAGAACAATGTCGGGCCCTTCTTTTGAGTTACCGTCAACAATGTTATCTCACTGTCGAAATGGATAAATTCTTCTATAATAAGCTCCTTTATATCACCTCGACTTCCACTGCACCCATATTCCCATGCATGTTGAAGCTCCTCTGCCCTCATCACAATGGATTGCCCTTTTCCCGAGGAGGACATCAAGGGTTTTACCACACAAGGAAAACCTATCTCTTCAGAAGCCCTTTTTAATTCTTCAAAAGTTTTGGCATAAAAATATTTAGCCGTTTTCAACCCTAATTCTTTTGCGGCTAAATCGCGGATGGCTTTACGGTTCATAGTATAGTTTACCGCTTTAGCACTCGGTACAATCTGAATTCCCTCTTTTTCACAATCATACAAACGTTCGGTACGGATTGCTTCTATTTCAGGAACGATTATATCAGGCTTATGCTTTTCTACAACAGCCATTAACCGGTCGCCATCTAACATGTCGAATACTTCATATTCGTCTGCTACTTGCATAGCCGGAGCACCTGCATACGAATCGCAGGCAATAATATATTGTCCTTTTCGCTGTGCTGCGATAACGAATTCCTTTCCCAATTCGCCTGAGCCTAACAAAAGAATCTTTTTAGTCATTGCTTCTTTAAGATGTTTAAATGTGTGGCAAAGATAAAACATAAAAATGAAATCTTATTATCTTTGTCACAAAAAAATTGCGCTATGTTTGAAATTAAAAAAGCCAGCCTGAAGGATTGCTCTGTTATTCAAAGAGTTGCGAAGATTGCTTTCCCTGCTACTTACAAGGATATTCTTACCCCAGAACAATTGGAGTACATGATGGAGTGGATGTATTCGATGGAAAATCTATGCAAACAGATGGAGCAAGAGGAACATATTTATTACATAGCCTATCAGGAAGATAGACCTGTTGGGTATGTATCGGTACAAGCTCAGAGTAAAGATTTGTTTCATTTGCAAAAAATCTATGTGCTCCCCTCCTGCCAAGGTTTAGGCATAGGCAAAGTATTATTTGAGCAAGCTATAAAAGTTATTAAAGAGATACATCCGAGCCCCTGTGTAATGGAGCTGAATGTTAACCGAAATAATAAAGCTTTGTTCTTTTATGAAAAAATGGGCATGCGCAAGGTTCGAGAGGGAGATTTTCCCATCGGAAACGGATTTTATATGAACGATTATATCATGGCCATAGATATTTGATTATCTTTTATACTGTTTCAAGCGTATTTTGTCCGTTTTTGTGACTCTATAAGATTCATTTATTTTCTGAATGGTTTTGTTTTGGGTAAAATCATCCAATTGATTCCTTTGCAGAAAACTTTCTGTCTCCTGCGGAAATTTGACATAGCATACTGATAAAGTCCAAGCTATGGCCATTCGAACATAATATCCATCGTGACGAATACGATTGAAATGGGCGAAAATAAGCGGAAGATACTTTTTGTGGATATAATATCCCAATATCATAATGATACCGAAACGCAGTTCGTATTCTTTGTCCGAATATAGATAAGGCTGTATAAAATCCCATACCCTTTCCTGACTTTCATTGACGAATTTCAAGGTAGGGCAAAAAGTATCACATACCGACCACGAATTAATGAGCGGTACAAATTCGGCTATCAAGCGAAGTCGTTCCTCTATATCCATGCGGGGAATATAACCGATAACGAATCCCCGTAACATCCGTTCTTCCATATAATAAGTCCCTGCACTTTCAAAATATGCCAGCCAGTCATCTTTGGCTATCTGCTGTGCTAATTTGCGTATATCGGGAATTCGTATTCCCAATATATTTTTTATACCGGGATGCAATGATTCTGTAAACTTTTTATTCCCGTTTTGAGCCAACTCAAGCAAGAATTCTTTAATAGTTTTATTTTGAATCAGGTATTCTTTTCCCATTACATGAAGTTTTTTTAGTTCTTGTGAAATAAAAATTCCGCCGTTATGAAAATGAATTCTTGCAACGGCGGAAAAAATAAACAGATTAAAGTTTTTATTGATGCTGTTCTCTCAATAAATCGTTTACTGTTTTTACCGGATTGAATGTACTTAATGGCACCTCCACAAATACAGTATTCCAATCACTCATGGCTCCGTTCCACAATCCAGGAAGTTCCAAAGCCTTCAGTTCCTTTCCATTCTTTGATTTATATGAAATAAAACCAGTTGCTTTATCCACATAGTCTACCAGATTAAATTTATCCCCTTTATAATTGCGTACAGCACATACCAAGTCTACCGGATTGAAATGGGTACCTTTTTCAAACATTTCTTTCTTCTCCGGATCATTCATATCTATCTGAGAGCTCTCGAGTATCTGAAGTGAAACCGTTCCGTCCTGATTATAAGCAAGGAATGGACCTCCACCCGGTTCTCCGACATTTTTCACCATACCACAGACACGCATCGGACGATTCAGCTTCCTTTTTAAATAAAGGACCAAATCGCCATCTTCGAGATTTTTAATATCCGATTTGCGACAGAACAGTTGCTGTTGTACGAAACGAATGATTTCTTCAATCTGCTCGTGTGAGTAGGTACCACTATCAAGCAGTTCGAGATATTCGAACGCCTGTTTCTGCAAAGTAACCAATACTCCCGCTATTAATTTCTTATAAATTACCGTATCTGATTTCAACCGGTCTGGAACAACATTATCGATATTCTTAATAAATACGATATCCGCGTCCAAATCGTTTAGGTTTTCTATCAGTGCTCCGTGTCCGCCCGGCCGGAACAACAATTTTCCTTTATCGCGGAATGGTTTGTTTTCCATGTCAGCAGCCACCGTATCTGTACTCGGCTTTTGCTCGGATAATGTGATATCATATTCTACATTATATTGGGCGGCATACTCCTTTGACTTGGTTGCAATGAGCTGTTCAAACAACGCCCGATGTTCTGCCGATACTGTAAAATGCACATGTACCTTTCCTGTTTTGCCAGCCGCATATAATGCTCCTTCCACCAAATGCTCTTCCAGTGGAGTGCGTGATCCGTTTTCATATTTATGAAACTTCAGCAACCCTTTAGGCAGAGTACCATAATGAAGACCGGCAGATTCGAGCAGATTGGCCACCACCGTCTTATACTGATTCTCTTTTATCAGTTCCGGAACATCTTTACCCTGATTTTTTTTACATACTTCATTCAAGTCATCATAAAAAGCGAAATCATGAATATGTGTAAAAAATTTCTTCTCGAAATCAGTGGTGGGCTCATCATATTCCGCTCCTAAGAATTCGAACAGATTCTTAAACATACGGCTGGCTGCTCCAGAGGCCGGTACGAATTTTACAATCTTATTGCAACTACCGGATGTGTATTGATCCCATGCGGCCAGATATTTCTTCTGTTCTTCTGAGTCGGGAGCCATGATTCCTTTGCCGATGGAAGCGGCTCCATCCAGTTTTAAATAAGGGAAGCCTTTTTCGAAACATGCCAGTTGCTCGGTAATTTGCTTTTCAGTAATGCCTTTTTGGGCAAGCAAATCTTTGTCTTCTTGTGTCAACATTTTGTAAAAGTTTAAAGTTATTATGGTTTTAATTATTCTTAGATGCAAAATATTATTGCCAAAATTATAAAATCTTCCGAAAGAGTACGAATAAAAAGGATAAAAAAACTAACTTTACACTCAAATTTCTTAGAGCCATGGAAGAAAAAGTTTTTTTTACAGACCGGGAACGAAAGCAATTATTCATTCTATACAGAGAATTATTACACTTGTCTGGTGATACCCTTAAAGAGGATGATTGTAAGAAATTAAAGAATCATCTGATTCAGGCAGCCGCAAACAATTCATTACAACGCGATAATTTCGGGATGAATCCCATTATAAAAAATATGCAGACGGCAGTGATTGCCGCCGATGAAATATGTATGCAACGTGCTTCCATACTGGGCATTATGCTACATGATAGTGTACGCTCCCACTTCATGACCGCCGAACAGGTGCATGAACAATACGGAGAAGACGTGGCCGGCATCATTAGAGGACTCATTCGCATCAACGAGTTGTATGCCAAAAGTCCTACGGTAGAATCTGAAAATTTCAGAAGTCTTCTTCTATCTTTTGCTGAAGATATGCGAGTCATCTTAATTATGATTGCAGACCGTGTGAACGTGATGCGCCAAATTAAAGATACTCCAAATATAGAAGCACGCCGGGAAGTAGCCAATGAGGCAGCCTATTTATATGCGCCTTTGGCCCATAAACTTGGTTTATATAAGTTGAAGTCGGAGTTGGAAGATCTTTCTCTGAAATATACAGAACGGGAAGTGTATTATTTAATAAAGGAGAAATTGAATGAGACGAAAGCATCCCGTGACAGATATATCTCAGCATTTATTGCTCCTATCCAACAAAAATTAGAGGCTGCCGGACTGAAATTTCACATGAAAGGACGTACAAAGTCTATTTATTCCATCTGGCAGAAGATGAAAAAGCAACACACTTCTTTCGAAGGTATTTATGATTTGTTCGCTATCCGGATTATTTTGGATTCTTCTATCGAAAAAGAGAAACAGGAATGTTGGCAAGCATATTCGATTGTGACAGATATGTATCAACCGAATCCGAGGCGGCTGCGTGACTGGCTTTCCATTCCTAAAAGCAATGGTTATGAGTCCCTTCATATCACGGTAATGGGACCGGAAGGCAAATGGGTAGAAGTACAGATTCGTACGGAAAGAATGGACAACATTGCAGAACGGGGAGTGGCTGCTCATTGGAGATATAAAGGTATAAAAGGTGAAAGCGGATTGGATGAATGGCTTACTTCTATTCGGGAGGCTTTGGAGAATAGTGACAGTGACATGCAGGCAATGGACCAGTTTAAAATGGATCTGTATAAAGATGAGGTCTTTGTCTTTACTCCTAAAGGAGATTTGTATAAACTGGCTAAAGGAGCAACTGTCCTCGATTTCGCCTTTCATATTCATTCGAATGTGGGCAGCAAATGCATCGGTGGAAAAGTAAACGGGAGGAATGTTCCAATTCGCCATATACTGAACAGCGGTGATCAGGTGGAAATCATGACTTCCAATGCACAAACTCCCAAACGTGATTGGCTTAATATTGTCACTACATCCCGTGCTCGTTCCAAGATACGACAGGCATTAAAAGAAATTACGGCCAAGCAATCGGCTTATGCGAAAGAGACTCTGGAGCGTAAGTTCAAGAATCGTAAACTTGAATACGATGAAGCGATAATGATGCGTCTGATCAAGAAAGAGGGCTTTAAGGAAGTAACCGAATTTTATCAGAGAATAGCGGATGAGACTTTAGATGTGAATGAAATCATTGATAAGTATCTGGCTATTCAACGGAAAGAGACTGAGACACAGGAAATCTACCGGAGTGCTGAAAATTACAATTTACAGCCGGACGAAGATACAATAAAAAACAGTAACGGTAGCGATGTATTAATGATTGACCAAAATCTAAAGGGAATCGATTTTACATTGGCCAAATGTTGTAATCCCATTTATGGGGATGAGGTGTTTGGTTTCGTAACCGTGAATGGAGGCATTAAAATACATCGGAAAGATTGTCCGAACGCTTCTCAGATGCAGGCTCGTTTCGGTTACCGTATCGTACCGGCTCGATGGGCTGGTAAAGGGAAAGACAGCCAATATTCAATACGTCTCAGTGTTATCGGGCATGATGATATCGGAATTGTAAACAATATCACTTCTATCATCTCCAAAGAAAATAATGTTCAGCTTCGTTCCATTGCCATTGATTCACATGATGGTCTGTTCTCGGGAATGTTAACGGTCATGGTCGATGATACTTCCAAGTTGGAAGCCTTGATAAAGAAATTGCGTGGAGTGAAAGGAGTAAAACAAGTTCGCCGGGGCTGAGAAGTCGCAGAAAACCTTGAAACTGTGGCAAAAATACAATATTGAAACAGAACCATATCAATTCTCGCAAAAGGCGAAGACGGATATGGTTCTGTTTTTGTTTCGGGAAGACCACCTTTCTGTTTATTTTATTACTCCGAATTTGTACACGGTATGAGTGTAGTAAGTATCTCCGGGACGAAGCACTGTCGAAGGAAAATGGGGTTTGTTGGGACTGTCGGCAAAATGCATGGTTTCCAAGCAGATTGCTCCTCTGAAAGGATAAGCAATCTCATTCTTTCCCACCGTTGTTCCATCTAATCCATTGGCCGTATACACCTGTACGCCCGGTTCTGTTGTATATACCTTCAGAGTCCTTCCACTTTCCGGATCAGTCAGGCATATAGCCATACACATATCATCCCCATTCGTATTCAATACCCAGGTGTGATCATATCCGTTCGTTATTTTCAACTGTTCATCTTCCCTATCTATATGATCTCCAATACGTCGGGGCTCATTGAAATCAAATGGAGTGTCTCTTACAGGAAGGAATGCACCGGTAACACATTTGTTTTCATCATACTCCGTTATGTAATCCGAATCAATCTGTAAAAGTTCATTTTCTATGGATGAGCTTAACTTTCCGGATATATTGAAAAAGGAATGATGGGAAAGATTGACGACTGTCGGTTTATCAGTAGTCGCTTCGTACACAATATCCAACGCATTGTCATCAGTGAGTCTGTATGCCAGACATACATTCAAATTTCCGGGAAATCCATTTTCACCATCCGGAGAAAGATAATAAAGGTAAAGTGTCTGTGGGTCCTCTTGCCGTGGTCTCCATACCCGGTCGGCAAATCCCGGATAACCTCCATGAGAACAATGTTTTTCGCCATTAAGCTTATATTCAACAGAGTCCAGTGTGAACGTCGCATTCAATATCCGTCCGATATACCTTCCTATGGCCGCTCCGAAATTTTGTCTTAGCTCCATGTAATCTTGTATGGAAGGAAAACCACATACCACGTCCTCCATTTTTCCATTTCTATCTGGTGCCATAACCGACACGACCCTCCCCCCGTAGTTAGTAATACATACTTCCATCCCGTTCTTGTTCGTCAAAGTAAACAAGTCTACATATTCTCCATTGATTTCCGTTTGGAATTGATTACGCTGCAATCCGGATTGCGTTGGGTTTTGAGCTGATAAATAAGGTGCAACTAAGGTTATAAATAAGAAAGATACTATCGCCCATCGTGTTATTTTCATATATGGTATTTTGTTATGTAAAATATATTCCACGGCAAATTTAGACATTTTTGCATAGATACTCAAACAACTTTAGCAAAAATACTTTACCTTTGCGTATACAATATATAAAATAAAAGGGAATATAATGAAAAAATTTTTAGCATCTGTCCTGTTTATATTCACGGCTGTAAGCTTGGCCATTGCGCAGGAGAATAAAGCAGAAATCACATTCGAAAAGCTTATTCATGATTTCGGGACCATAAAAGAGGCGGATGGACCAGTGTCTTGTACTTTCAAGTTCAAGAATACCGGAACCGGGATGTTAGTCATTTATCAGGCGATTGCGTCATGTGGCTGTACATCTCCCACTTATCCGAAAGAACCTATCAAACCTGGAACTGAGGGAGAAATCAAAGTCACTTATAACGGAACGGGAAAGGCTCCGGGAAAGTTCGATAAGGTGATTACCTTGCGTACCAATACCAAAGACGAGATTATCCGTTTAAAGGTAAAAGGAACGATGATCGGGAAATAAATGTCCTTACCTGCGTATAGTGGATATTTATCATTTGACACCCTCATTTCTTCTGTTGGATCATAAATAGAGATACCCGTATGATTTTCACATCATCGGGAGTTATCATGAAATCCAGCAATTCACCTCACCTTTCTCGTTGCAGGTAAGATATAGCTTGATGCCGAAGAACCATCCCATAGAGCATTCTCAAGTCCAAAACAAGTATATTAAAGACATAAAGAAGATGGTCACATAGTAATAACAAGGAAGCACTGTTCACCGTCCAACAGTCCGCTGGACGGTGAAGTTAGATAGCTGTGAAAGCCGATGCACCTATCTGCATGGACCGTCCAGCGGTCGCTGGACGGTGAACGGAAATACAAGAAACAAACAAAACACGTCCATAACCATGGCGATTCATATAGATTGGCAGATACTGCTATCCCCATGCAGAAAAAAGAGGAGCAACCTGTGCAATGTTCTTGAGTTCACCGTTTACAGTTGCGTAAATATCCATTACCTGTTGATAGAAATTGCGTTTATTGCTGCAATGTCACGAATGCGTTGCATGGGTTTGTGGAGGTGGTTACTGCCTTGTTTGAGTCGTTCATCGTCTATCACAAATTCTTTCTGGATATATCCGTGAAGCCGTTGCGTCGCCCACCAGCGGAAACATATGGCGTTTGGGACTGAGCACGCATTATCGCGCTTTCATTACCGGGTAAATTTATCTACTGCAATATTGGCGATTTTAAGAGGTTCATTTATCTGTATTGCGCTATATTTATTGCATCAAAAATAAAAGGACACACCTCGAACATGGATGCCGCAGGACTTTCTGATACATACAAATACTGAATGTATTGAGGATTTGTACGTCCAGCCGGAACCTTAACTCCTTTTGGCGGAACAAACGAAGCTTCTTTTGTAAGTCCCTTAAAAGGATTTTCCTTATCCATATATTTGATATTTAGTCTTTCTCCTTCAGAGTACTCCATAACATTTATACATCATATGGTTATTTATAGAACTATCATATATGATTCTCGCTCTATAATAAATTTACCCTGATTCTATTTTAAGAATATTACCATCTATATACTCCGAAAGAATATCCAATAATTTATGTTTTAAAAAGAACCAATTTTTTTAGTAGATGACAAAAATAAAAAGTCTATTGTTAAACATCTAATTATTAATAGATTATATTTGTAAAAATCC
>CANQSM010000081.1 GCA_947626525.1 uncultured Phocaeicola sp.
CCCGGCAAGCCGTTCATCGTGACGGAAAGTGTTTCCGGCCTGATGACACGCGGTTACTACCGGATGCCGAGTGATTCAATGTTTATCTGGCCTGAACGTTGGGACAAGCCTTTCTATGATGCTTCCTTCTCTTGCTCCTCCTACGACAACTGTCATGTTCCCTGGGGCAACCGTCACGAAAGTACCATACGCCGTGTAAAGAACAACGACTTTATCAGCGGACAATATGTCTGGACGGGCTTCGATTATATCGGTGAGCCTACACCTTACGGTTGGCCGGCACGCAGCTCTTACTTTGGCATTATCGACTTGGCAGGCTTCCCGAAGGATGTCTACTATATGTATCAGTCCGAGTGGCGTCCGGACAAGACGGTGTTGCATCTCTTCCCGCATTGGAACTGGGCAGAGGGACAGGACATTGATTTGTGGGCATATTATAACAATGCCGACGAAGTGGAGCTTTTTGTGAATGGGAAGTCTCAGGGGGTGCGCGGCAAGGGAAAAGACGATTTCCACGTCATGTGGCGCGTGAAGTATGAGCCTGGTACGGTAAAGGCTGTTTCCCGCAAGGAAGGAAAAGCCGTGGCCGAGCGGGAAATTCGGACAGCGGGCGAACCTGCGCGGATCCGTCTCACTCCTGACCGCAGTACCATTCAGGCGGATGGCAAAGACTTGAGTTTCATTACCGTCGAGATTTTGGACAAAGACGGGAATTTGTGTCCGAATGCCGGAAATGATGTGACCTTTGCAGTAGAAGGTGCCGGCTTCATTGCCGGAGTAGACAACGGAAGCCCCATTTCCATGGAGAAGTTCAAGGATAACCACCGCAAGGCTTTCTACGGAAAGTGCCTGGTAGTAGTGCGGAACAACGGTGAACCGGGTAGTGTCAAGGTGACGGCTACGGCTGATGGGCTGGAGAAGGCGACGACGGCGATTAAAGTCAAATAACAGTATAATCACAATAGCATATTAACAAGTCAAGATATGAAGAATAAATTTTTAGCAACCTTATTGTTGGCATGCTCCATCAATGCCGTGTCTGCGCAGACACTAGTCTATATGGACGATGCGCAACCTATTGAAGCACGTGTAAAGGATGCTCTCAGCCGGATGACGCTGGAAGAGAAGGTCGCCCTTTGCCATGCGCAGAGTAAATTCAGCAGTGCGGGTGTTCCGCGGCTCGGCATTCCCGAACTCTGGATGAGCGACGGTCCTCACGGTGTCCGTGCCGAAATCAACTGGAATGACTGGGGATATGCCAACTGGACCAATGACAGCATTACCGCTTTCCCGGCCTTGACGTGTCTGGCCGCTACCTGGAATCCGGAAATGTCTGCCAAGTATGGCAAGGCTGTCGGTGAGGAAGCACGCTATCGTGAAAAGGATGTGTTGCTGGGACCCGGCGTCAACATCTACCGTACTCCGATGAACGGGCGTAACTTTGAATATATGGGCGAGGACCCTTATCTGGCCGGTGTAATGTGTGTGCCTTACATTCAGGCATTGCAGAAGAACGGGGTGGCAGCTTGTGTCAAGCATTATGCGCTGAACAACCAGGAATTGTGGCGTGGGCATATTGATGTGAACCTTAGCGACCGTGCTTTATATGAAATCTATCTGCCGGCATTCAAGGCTGCGGTAGAAGAGGGAGGCGCATGGAGTATCATGGGCTCTTACAATAAGATTCGCGGCCGGCACGCCTGCCATAATGATTTTACGTTAAACAAGATTCTGAAAGGCGACTGGAAGTTCGACGGCTGTGTCATTACCGACTGGGGCGGTGCCCACGATACCTATGAGGCCGCCGTCAACGGGCTGGATATTGAGATGGGCTCTTACACCAACGGGCTGACATCCGAGAGCGCATTTACCTATAACGATTATTACCTTGCCAGCCCTTACCTCCGGATGTTGAAAGAGGGCAAAGTGCCGATGTCTACGATAGACGACAAGGCTTCCCGCATTCTCCGCCTGATATTCCGTACCGCTATGAACCGTCGGAAACCCTATGGCTCGGTGGCTACGGAAGAGCATTATGCTACTGCCCGCGAGATAGGGAATGAGGGCATTGTGCTGTTGAAGAATGCTCAGGTGGTAAAGAACGGCGCTCCATTGTTGCCGATCGATGCGACCAGGTACCAGAGCATTCTGGTAGTGGGCGATAACGCTGTACGCTTGCTGAATCAAGGGGGAGGCTCTTCCGAGTTGAAAGTAAAGGATATGGTATTTCCATTGGATGGTTTGCGTGCCGTTTATGGTGATAAGGTGACCTATGCGAAAGGTTATGCCGCCGGTCGCCCGATGTACGACAGGGCGGATGAAATTCCGCAGGATATCATGGACTCACTCCGTGCCGAAGCTGTGGAAATGGCGAAAAAGGCAGACTTGGTGGTCCTGGTAGGCGGGTTGAACAAGAACCACTTTCAGGATTGTGAAGGCGGCGACCGTCTGGAATACGGCTTGCCTTTCGGGCAGGATGAACTGATTGAAGCTTTGCTGAAGGTAAACAAGAATCTGGTTCTGGTGCTTCTCAGCGGTAATGCGGTGGAAATGCCGTGGGTCTCCCGGGTTCCCGCCATTGTGCAAGGCTGGTATTTAGGCTCCATGGGTGGCAAGTCTCTGGCTGACATCCTGAGTGGTGCGGTGAATCCGAGTGGAAAATTGCCCTTCTCTTTCCCTGTCAAGTTGACGGATTGCGGCGCGCATGCTTTTGATGAACTCAGTTATCCGGGCGACAGCGTCAAGCAGGAGTATAAAGAAGATATTCTGGTGGGCTATCGTTGGCACGACACTAAGAAGATTCCGGCCCTTTTCCCTTTCGGTCATGGTTTGAGCTATACTACCTTTACGTATGGCAAACCTGTGGCTTCTGCCAAGACCATGGCTGCCGACGGGACGCTGACGGTGACAGTTGCCGTGAAGAATACGGGTAGCGTTGCCGGAAAAGAGATTGTACAGCTCTATGTAGGCGATGATAAATGCAGTGTGCTCCGTCCTGCAAAGGAGTTGAAGCGTTTTGCAAAGGTCGCATTGGCACCGGGTGAGGAGAAGAGCGTGACTTTCACTCTTACTCCGGATGATCTGAAGTTCTATGATGAGGCTTCCACAGCCTGGAAGTACGAACCGGGCAGGTTTAAGGCGTACATTTGTGCTTCGTCTGCTGATGTCCGTGGCGTGGTTCCGTTTGAAATGAAATGACCTCATGAAGATACTTGCCGCTTTACTTTTGCTTGTAGCCCGTTGTTGCTTCGTGCGACCGATGCGCTTGCCGACAGTTGTAATCATAGGTTTGGGTTGTTCATTGTATCTTAACTTATTGATTAATGTTGGGCTCTCCAACGGACATGAAGCGGCCCTTGTCTTCATGATGGACGAAACGAAAGGGACGGGACTGAAAAGATAAAATAAAGGCCTAGGCATGCACGCATCACCTCAGGCCTTTATTATTTGACGACACTTTATACGGGAAATCACCGGGTCGTCTTATACTAATCTGTATATTATTTTTCTCCCGAGTTTACCCAGTTCTTATAATTGGGATACTAACTAATATTTAGTATTATATACATGTAAATAAGTATTATTTTCCCGAATATTCCCAATCTATCTCCGGACTGACTGAACGGAAATCGGGCATGCACATACCAGTCATAGCCCCGATGTAGGTTGGGTCGGAAACGTAGAACTTTTTGCCTTCGTATGTATATCCGTCTCCCGATATCGGTGCGTCAAGATGTACGGATACCGCTTCATGTCCCGGATAGCCGATTACCTGATTTTCGACTCTCAACGCATTCCATAGCAGATAGGAGTAAAAAATCGAACGGTCTTCACAATCGCACTTCGGGTAGAACAGCATTTCCTCGAAAAAATAGGGCTTTTCAAAGCCATGCTGCTCATCGTCCGTCGCATATTCGAAAGCGCTTTGCACGAATTGCAACAATCGGTCTACGGCCTGATGTTGCGGCATGTTTTCCAGTTGCCGGCGTATTTGTGCGACTACATTTTCGCGTAAACTATCGTCGACTTTCGATAACGCATAACATCCAATCGGCATCTGAGGATAACGGTATAACATCGGCATCATGGTGGCATTCATTTCACCGGAAATTTCCAAACCGCCATACCGGAACGTATAGGTATGTGGAGTATACGGGATTGTCAATGTTTCACGTATTACCAAATCCAATGCCCGTCCTTTATCGGCATCGTGTGGGAGATCGCAGGTTTTGAATGTTTTTCCTTCGTCAGCATTCCGATCTAGACTATCGTAAAAGAGGTAATACCTTTGTCCGTCGATTTCCGCAAAGGTACGGCCGTAAACGAACTGTTCGAATGCAACCAGTAGCATCGGCTGTCCGGAGACTTCTTCGCCGATACGCACGTCGTAACCCAAATGACAGAGCAAAAAGTGTACCATCGAAGTCCGCATCCGAGAGTCAGCCGTCGGGAAAATACCGGCTACATAACTACGCACCAGTTCGAATAGAAACCAGTCGTTCAAGGTATATGCCTCGGCGGATCGCTGTATTGCAGGAACGATAACAGCGGCAATGTCCCATTTCGAATACAATCTCCACAAATCGGCATAATCCATATTCCGCAGTTGTTCGGCATCCCGTTCCAAGCCCGTTTCGGGAGCATTCACGAGAATCCCGTAAAAATCGAAAGAAACCTGAGATTGCTCGGGTCTTGCAGGCCGAGGTACGGGAATCGGTCGCTTGGGTCTGTCCTGTGGTTCGGGCTGTGAGCGGGGAGCGGCCGGTTCCGGCAGGCTGACCACCGGTGGACGATTATCCGGATTAGCAACCGTCGGTCGCTTCGGTTTAGGCAACGGTTTTCGTTCAATACCCCGGAATGCGTGATACTCTGTCCACACGTCCTCCAAATACTTGTCGTAATTGTCAAGGACTTTTTTTCGAAAAGTCTGAAAGTCGGATTTGATACTTTCACGGAACTTTTCGAACGAGTCACGGCTCTGTGCATTGGCGGAGAGAAACCCTGCCAACACACATAGGGCCATGACAAAAAGCATTCTAATTACGGAGTTCATTCGGTTACAAATCCTTCACGGACAAAGTCGGCTACTTTCTCGGCATATTTCTGAGCCGCTGCACTCTCCTTGGCGGCATTTTCAAGGGCACGGATACGGGCCTTGGTAGCCGCGCTTTCACTGACGATGAAATAAACCTGCATCTCGAATGTCCCGTCTTCGTTGTTGTGGATGATGCTGTATGACTCCGACATCTCACCTTTGATCTCTTTCTCGACGAGCCGTTCGTAGGCGGCATAGAAGTGGTCAAATTCCTCATCTGCTTCGACTCCGTCTCCCGCCATATCACTTATCACGCGCCCTTTCACATGACTGCCGGCCTGTTGTGCATAAGTGAGGCAGGCGTTGTTAATGGCCATTTGCTTGCCGACATTTTTCGATTTGAATCGTGAGGCAATGCCCAATACTTCGCGACCGTCTTCACCCAGACTGTTGAGTTTGTCATAGTGGGTAAGCAGGGCCACATCCAGACTGTGCGAACTACCGAAAAGTTTCCAGCCGTCTTTCTTGTACTCTTTCATTTTAGTTTTGTACTCCTGTTTGAGTCTCTTTTCCAGTTGCTTGTTTTGCGCATCGGTGGTAATCGGTGCAATCAGGCAAATCGCCATGATGAATAAAACAATCTTCTTCATGATTTTTTGTTTTTTTGATTTTAAAATTGAGTTCTGTTATTCTTTGATTTCTATGTGCATTACTTTTACGCCCATCTTGGGGTCACGGCGACGACAGGAAGTCAGCCATCGGGAGAATTTCTCGTACTCCAGTTGCCGGGGCAGCCCTGCATCCACTTGGTCGTCCAGCGCTTTGGTGAACGGCTGCGGTGAAAAGATTACATATACCTGATTCCTTTCCATGCCATCGTTGCACGTCAGCGTGTATTCATCCACAGTGCCTTTCTCCTTGGCATGTGTCGGTGAAAAAAAGATGTATTCCTCGTTGTGTCTTACCGATTGCTGACCGGCGGCATTGCCCATGTAAGGGAGCAGGCAGTAAACCGTTTGGGTGGCGTCGACCAGATAGACGGCCACATACCCGTCTGCCGGCGAACGGAATAACAAGAACATGTCGTCGCCGTTGCGGAAATTCACATCGGCAAAACGGGCTTCGGTACCATTCCGCAGGATGGTAGCCGAGAAATCCACGGCTTCGTTGGAAAGCTCGCGTGCCTTACCGCATGCTCTGCACCTTACCACCAGCATATCGTCCGTAAACTCCACCTTGTACTCCGGCTCTCCCACATCCTCCAGCCATTCGCCTTTCACTTCCGTGGAACTAAGCTGTGAGAAGAAACTCTGTTCCTGCCCGTTGACCGCTGTTTCACTCTGTGCGGTGCTTTGTGAAACAACGGTGCCGAACTCTTTTGCCAACGCCTGCACCTTAGCTCCCTCCCAGGCTTTCAGTTTGGCCTGGTTGGGAGACTCATTGCCTTCAGCGTAGTAGGTGTACTCTCCGCAGACTTGCTTCACCTTTTGGGCTTGCATGATGGTTAATGGGAGGAGCAAAAGGATGACAATGATTGACGTCCGGTTCATATTCGTTTCAAGGTTGAGTGGTTACGGGGCGAATGGGTATAGTATCTTTCTATACCAGCCGTAGGATAGGCAAGCAGGTTGTATCTATGATAAATATAATATGTATTAGCTAAACTGTTATTTTCCTCATTGAGATTACTCAACCAATAGTGCGTTGCATCGCCGGAAGTTACAGATGTTCCTAAACGATGTGGAGCTACAGGAAAGAATATTGTATTTCTATTCTTTTCACTTGTATATTTCACTCCTTGTACTCCGTTTATTGTAGTCCATTCTTCTGTACAATTAGATTGTAAGTCCCACATCTCATTAACAGAAGGTATGCGCCATGCACCTCCCCACATTTTACGTGCTAAATCATATTCAGTTCCACTGATATCGGCCGGTGGGTTGCTATTGGGATAATCATTCAAATTTGTACTTTTCTTTTCGCCAGTAGGGTCTGCCCAACCATATAGCCCACCGTAATCTTCGGGAGAACTTGCTCCTAAGTTCCATGAAGCCCAATAAAGCGGCTTGCCGTCGTCGCCATTAAAACCCATGTATACAGCTTCACCGGGTATATTCGGTACTGGGCCACTATTTACCGTATTGACAGTCACCGGTATCTCATAGGTCTTTCCTTTTTCCCACGTTGCTCCCGGAATAGGAACTTCAACTCCGCCTGCGCTCGTGCCTACATGCAATGAGAGTTCACCGTCCGTGAATGAAATCGGAAATACCAATACATCCACAGTTATACTTTTACCGCCCGTATATAAACTATTATCCATATCCATACTACCAAAATCACGACCTACCGATCCACCGATACCGGTAGTAGAGGTAACGTTACCCGTTGTCAGATCAAGCATTCCCTCATTAAACAAAGGACCGGCATCAGATGTATTTTCCAAACTGATAGCCCCAACTTGGAAAGACTGCTGTACATAGGCATCTGCCGAAAGGATGAATTGCAGCCGGGCCATAGCCGAATGCATCTTGATATTCGCCGTCGGATTCTCGGAAGTAACAATGCAACTTCCATACTGATAATCGTCAGATCCGTATGAACGAACCAGAACTTGATTGAGGACATCGGGACTACTGGAATCATTCCAGGGCACATAAGCATAAACTGTCGTCGGTTCCGTTACCATGAAATCAAGATCAAACCTTTGAGAATTACCATCTTCTGCCCACTTCCCTAAGACTCTCTGATTCCCGTATTTTTCAAATACATGTTGATTGGCGTTTGCCAAATAAACGCCGAGAATGTCACCGGTGTACGGTTTCCCGTCGGCCTTGAATACGGATTCGATTTCGAGACGGTTATTTCGCTTTAATACGAGAGGCATTTCATAAGTCTGTCCTTTTTCCCATTTTGCAGCCGAAACAGGAATTGTCATATGATAACCGTCTTTAGTAGACACTACAAATTCCAAGTCACCATCTTCAAACTCAGTCGGAACCACAAACATTTCAACTTCCACATAACCCTCACCTTTCGAAACTCTTTTGTTCACATCCACGAAGGCACCATCATGTCCCTCTGCAAACTCCGGATCGATACTCCCGGTAGTCAAATCCAAAGTCCCGTTAAATGACATGTTCCCTTTTTCCGTATTTCTTAAATTAACAGTCGAAACATCAAAAAAATCCCACTGACTTCCACCCTCCACAGTCAGGCGAATCAACAGCTCTGCCATTGCCGATTCCATCTTAATGTTAGCTTTCGGATTTTCTTTAGAAATGGTGCAACTACCATACTGATAATCTGTATGGCCATCAGCTTGCACATAAATCTGATCAAGAGTTTCATCATTGGCTTTCGTCGTATAAGGAGCGTAGGCATAGACCGTGGTCGATTCCGTCATCACAAAATCATATGGCAGGTCATAACTCTGCGGTTGGCCGTCTCCTGCCCAACCATTCCTCAAAGCTCTCATATTTCCGTATTTACTAAATACATGCTGATTGGCATTTGCCAAATATACACCCAAAATATCATCGGTATACGGCTCACCATTTGCCTTGAATACAGATTCGATTTCGAGATAAGACGAAGTCGTGAACGACACAATATTGCCTTTCACTTCGCTGCGTCCGTCTGTTGCACACAAAACCGCATAATAAGTAGTCCCGGGTTGCAAATCCCCGACCTCAGCGAAGCACAACCATGTTTCTTCGTCGTATTTCTCGGGATATGCTTCGATCATCCGAGCATCGCTCATATCTTCCGATGTGGAAACCAGAAAATAACATTCGCCTTTCGAGCTTATTTCTCCAAAGAGGACAGCACCATGATCGTAAAATTCCTCTACGGCATCCGTCGTTATGCTCGGTATCGTATCCGAAGGCGACTCTATTTCTTGACATCCATTCAGTGTCAGAAAGGCGTATGCCGCCATTATGTAAAAAAGTATCTTTTTCATCTGCGTAAACATTTTAAGATTAGAAACAAACGCCGACACCAACATTGCCGACAAAATTACATCCGTCGCTCAAGCACATAATCGTACCGCCGTTGAGGGTGAACTTTCCGAGCCGTAGCATCAAGCCAAAGTCGATCGCTGCGCTAGAATAGGAATAATCCGTGTGCTTGGTATAACTACCATCAGCCAGCTGCCATGCCACTTTCCGGTTGGCGTATCCGGCACCGGCGTAGAGATGGATGGGGCAATAGAGCCGTGCAAGAACACCCGCTGTGACAGCATAAAAACCGCGCTTGTCCTTACCGGTCGTCCAATAACTGATGTGATCATCGTTTTCGGGATAGGCGACATAGTCGATGTCGGTTGATTTTCCGGGACTATAAACACCTTTCACATACCAGCCCAGATACTTTACACGGCCTAACATAAGTCCGAACGACGGATTAGCCGTTCCGTTTTCGGGAAACGCGGCCTGCACACCGACCAGCCATTCTGCTTTGTCAGGTTTCCGGTTCCACAGATTGGTACGCGACAATCGGACTACCATATCAGGATTAACCTTCTGCGTTTTCGGTTGCATGCCGGAATAAAACACTTGCACTTTCCGTGCGGGATTCTGTGATTCGAAACGGAATGTGCCGTCCAGCTCCGTGATGACGGATTCTGTACCGCCTGCGACGATTACCTTCGCTCCGGGAATTGGATTGCCTTTGCGGTCGGTCACCTTACCGCTCACGATGTTTTGGCCATTGGCGCAAAACGCGACTGCCCATAAGAGGCAGCCAATGATTACAGATTTTTTCATTATTACTTTTCGATTTTTATAAAACTTGGTTATTTACATAACTTCATTTTTCGCCAGCCTTCTGCCATCGATGCGGCGGGGGTCACGGTCGGCGTCTGCGCCTTGCGGTTCACAACGACCGACTGACGGCTAACATTTTTAGTGATATAATCTCCTAACTCCTGCAGTCCGATATCGCCTTTCGTTTCCTGCAATTTCTTCAGCAGGAAGTAGGTGAACAGCCCATGTCCCTTTTCTTTGTATGGGAAAGCCGTTTCATCGTCGGAGGCCGCACTGAAAATCACCATATTCCCCTGCGGAGCCTCTTTTTTGGCTTTCAACGCCACGCCTCGTGCTGAGGCTAGCATCTCACCGTTGCGGTTGGCACCGCTGAAGCAGGCATCGAGGAAGACGATGACCGATTCGGCATTCAAGCTTCCAAGCTCGCTGTAAAGGCGGTTCAGCGAATAGCATCCTTCGGTTTGTGTGCCGTCGGCATCGACCGGTAGCAGGAAAGCATCCTTGGTCGCCTCATTCGGGATGCCATGACCGGCATAATAGAAGATTACCCGAATGTCACCCGAATAGGCCGAGGCGATATCCTTGATGTCGCGTAGCGCCCGAATCATCACACCGAACGAGGCATCCTGATAGAAGCGGATATTGCTATCAGGCAAGCCGAGGGTCTTCTGACAGTACTTGCTGAAAGTCGCCCCATCGTTTAGCGCCATCGGAACTTTGGAAACCATCGTATAATTCTCGTTGGAGATGATGACAGCAAAGGTTTTGTCATTGACGGATTTCGTTTCGGGGATATTCTTATCAACATCCGACACGATGCTACCAGCCTTGATGTCTCGCTTGCTTACATGCGAACCCGATGCTGTTTCCACACTGGCGAACATATCGCTGCTGATGGGGTCGAACGAAACATCCACGACAGTTTCCACGTAATTAAGCTCCTTGTTGCCGTCGTATCGGTAAGAATTTCCAGTCGGTGTAACAAACGTCAAACTGGCAAGGGTCAGCTTGTCATTGTTGATATAGAACTCCGGATTCTTGAACTGCATTCCACTCCAACTACTTTCGAAAACCTTGGCCTCATTATTCTCGCGCGGAACAGGAACTATCAGCTCTCCGTATTTCGATTCGACCAGAAAGACGCGGTTTTCAGCATCATAAGGTTTGAGCAGCATATCGTTGAAACGGATTCGTTGCGTGTAGGTCTTGATATAATCCGCTTCGGCAGCTTTTTTCAATTCGTTTACTTTGGCATTACGGGTTTGCTCGGTCACACGCGCACGGTATTCGTCCACCGTCTCGTACGGGTCTTTGTCTTGCCACTTCCGAATACGGCTCTCGACATACTCCTTGGCGAACTGGGAATATAAGGGCGCTTCATCGGGCGAATGCACTGACCCGGCAGTGTTGATTGCGCCGGACGAAGTATTTGCTGCGACGAGATTCTTAGGCGGGGCGTTTCCGGCCGATTGGGCTCTTCCGGAATAGGTCATCAAGGCCGGTGTGACATTAGCTGCCACTGTTTGTGCTCCTAAGGAGGCCAGTTTAGCATTCACGATATCCAACTGACTGTTGTCGCCCATGCAACTGTATGCCGTAGCAAGGGCTTGGGCGTATTTGATCGCGGTAGGGTCATTATTAACGATTTCCTGCAATTTCGTGGTTGCCGCAGAGAAGTACTCTTTTGCCTGACGTGCATATTTTTTTGCCAAGGTTTCGTTCTGTTCCATACTTGCCCGATTGTGGTACATGGCACCCAAGTTGTAATAGTTCAACGCGACATGCTGCACGATATTCAAGCTGTTGGGCCGCGACTGCTGCATGCGGGTGTAGACATTCAGTGCTTTCTGGAACTCTTGCGTATCCTCGTAGAGTTTACCTTGAATATTGAGTAAGGTCTCGTCATTCGGTTTGAGAGCGAGGGCTTTGGTGACAAACTTCTGCAAGTTGGCATTGTCCTCACGGTCGATGCAGTTGTTGATGGCCATCGACAGCATGTTGAAATCATCGGGATAATTGTTGATTCCCTCGTTCAGCACGCTCATTGCCAAATCAAAATTCCGGATATTCATACAGGCTTTCGCCATATAGCTGTAAACATTCTTCCTGTTTTTTTGCTCGCCGGTCTCCAGATAGACACGGAAGTAGTTAATGGCCTTGTCGTAGTCACGGGCATTGAACGTCCCGGATGCCGCGAAATAGGCCATGGTCGGAAAATAGTCGTCACGTGCGAATGTCTCTCCTTGAAAAGCTTTCATCAGCGGGACATCCATGAAAGCCTGAGCGAACAGCAGCGCATTCTGTTGGTTGCTGTGACTTGAATTATAAACAGCACCGCTTTGGAGGAACGGATAGAGTTCGCGCAACGTATTTTTCGACTGGATATAAGCCGGAGTATTGGGCGATGCGGAATTCAGTACTGCCGCATACTCTGCGTAACACTTGTAGAGCGCAGCGTATACTGCAGCTTCATCCCCTCCCTCGGCTCGCAGCCGGTTGAATCGCTGGTAGCAGGCATTCGCCGACTCCAGCGTCTGAGCTTGTGTCTGCACGGCACACTGCACAAGCCAGAGCAATGCCGCAAGAAATGCAAATGTCTTCATATTCATATATATTCTTTACAATTTCAATATTAACGGTTGTGGGTATCAGAACGCATCCATGAAGATGAATTCGACGGTAATCCGCCGGAACTTGCCCCCTTTGCCTTCAGTCACCTCAATATCGTGGCGATAATCCGTGTTCATCTCCTTCAGGGCAGGAAGATTCTTGCCGATGTACTCCCTGACACCTACAGTCCGCAGGAATGCCAACTGATCATTTTCGGTAATCCCCGAGTCTTTTGTCACGGTAATGTTGCTCAAATCACCGTTTTTGTAAACCGGTTCTCCGACAAAATCCCCATAGATACTGTCGTAAGCTATCCGTCCGTTAATGGGCAGGCCGTCAGCCATACCGTTGATTCGAATCTGTAGTTTTTTGCCCGGTTTTACATACTGCTTGAAATCCGTGTCGAAGGCGGTCTTGATAACTTCAAGCATCGACCGTGCGGCACCCGAATCATCGGCCTTGTATTTGCCGGGAGCGAAATCTTCCTGAATTGAGAAACCCTCTTCCACCTCATAGGCGAAATTGATTGCATAATTCATAATCTTTTTACCGTTCGCATCCTGATCGGTGACGATGCGGGCATCGACCGAAATTTTTGTGTGATCGGAGATGGTGTTTTGCCGTTTGGCGAGGTCAACGATTTTTTCCTTGATATCACGTAGCTTCATCTCTTCCATATTGGATTGCTGGATAAGTTCCAGCGGTACGAAATTGTCGTTCGATTGGAGATAGGTGAGCGACTGGCGATCCAAATTATTGAACACATAGGTCTTTCCTGAAGCTTTGTTGTAAACTTCGGTATAAATCAGCTCGAACTTGTCCTGCTTCGTCAGACCGTATTTTGCGTTGCGGAATTCAAGATTGCCTATGTCCATGAAATCGTTCACTTCGTTCACGGGAACGTTCAGATATATGGTTGGCATGGTATTGAAGTTCACTTCCAGCATATTCGATTCCGTATTGTAATTACCAAGAGACACGTCCGACACGGCTATTAGGTTGTCGGCCATCCGGGTGGCGATTTCTTGCTCGAAGAGTCGCATCTGTTCGGCACGGGTCTCGTCATTGACACGGAGCTTGTATTCCTCAAGCGTCTCGCCCGGCATCATTTTCATCCAGTCGTTCATGCGCTCGTTTAATTCCTCCGCAAGGAGTTTGGTATAGTTGGGTGCCAACGCGCTCATCAGCTTGTAGGTGACGGAAGAAGCGGTATTGTAGGCCAGAAATATCTGTTTCTTGCCGTCTCGGAGAAATCTCGCGTCGGAAATTCCTCCCTCGTCATTATCCACATAATTACGGTTGCTGTCATCCATCAAGTTCAGCAGTGCGATGCGGGTGTCACCGGTCACGACGGACAGGTACTTGCCATCGGGATGAAACGAGCAACTGCCGGCTACGCCCAAGGCATCGAAACTTTGCAAGATGAGGAAATTCTGTGTGTCATAAACAGAAAGCAAGCCGTCAGCAGTCAGTACGACAAACATGTCATTATCGGCGGAGAAAGCCATATCGGTTATAGGAGCATCAAAGTCGAACTCCTTGCGAACGCTCTTTTGTTCCAGATTCCACACGGTCAGCCGTCGGCCATCCGTGGCAGCTAAATAATAGCCGTTACCGCTGACGGTCATCTTACTCGCAATGAAAGGCATATCCATTTTGTCAGACATGCTGAAACGGCGAGTATCGAAAAAAAACAGTTCCTCGGGAGTCGTTATCAGAAGATTTTTGGCATCCGGAGTATAACACAGTGCGGTCGGATTTTTCATCTCCCGAAATTCATGCAGCGTACGGTTGTTGAGCCACAAATCATGGACGGACACCAACGCATTGCTACCTTTATGGGTCAATAATGCGAATGATGTCCCCGATGGATTGATTTTGAGGTCTATGACCTCTCCGGGGGCTGTACAAAGGGGAAGGCCACGGAGGTTGTAGGCTTTTTTCCCGTTATAATAATAGGTTGAAAACAGATAGTTGTCCACACCTTTCGGTGTATTTTTCTGGGTGTAGACGTAATCATCGGAAATCTCGGTTCCGGACTGGGCGAAAAGTGTGGGAATATACATGCAACACACGATACCCAATACAAGACGTTTCATAATTACTTTGGTATTAAATTAAACTAATCATTCAGCAAACTGCTAATGTCCGTTTCTTCGTAAGAAACGGACGCATTGTTTAATCGGCTGATATATAGTGCTATTTTTATCTTGTGGAACTTATTTGGATAACAAACGATATTTTTTTTGACACAAGCCATGAAAATTCTTATATTCTAATGCTTTTCTTTTCTGGATTTTTGTATACTTTTGTACGGCATATCCGTTTCTTACGAAGAAACAGACGTTTTTGTTCAACAAAAATCAGCCTACAAGTCTTTAACAATCAGATTGTTTACCCGGTCAATAGTAGATGTGTCAATCGAGGCAAGGTATATCTGCGTTGTAGCTATGGAATCATGACCGAGAGCGTCCGAAATGACATTGACTGGCACATTCTTCGACTTGGCGATGCTCGCCCAAGCATGGCGCGTGACATACGTTGTAAGCGGAATCGGCAGTTTTACCATGCCGGCTATAATTTTCAAGGCATTGTTTATACGGCGCAAAGCCGTTTCGTATTGTTTACGTTCATTACAGTTTGAACGGGTTATAATAGGAAGCAGATAGGGTGAATCCCTGATTGAATAATGGTCAACCAGTTCTTTGATTGGCTTTATGATTTTGATGTGAAGCACTTGGTTTGTCTTATGCCGCCGATAGGTCAGCACGCCGTTCCGAATATCCGTCCTTTTCAAAAAAGCGGCATCTATAAACGATATTCCCCTGCAAAGGAAAAGGAAGAGGAATATGTCGCGGGCAAATTCAAGGTTGGGTTTGAATGCGAGGTCAAGATTCTTGATCCGCTTGATGTCGCTAATTGAAATCGCCCGCTTGAGCGTTTTCTCCGATCCGGTGAATACCGTGCGGAAAGGATTTCGGTTTTTGGTCAGCTCTTGTTCGACAGCCCGATTATAGACAGCCCGGAGAATACGCATGTAAAAGGATATGGAATTTGGGGTAAGTCCGGCCGATTTCAGATATGCCTGATAGTCTTCCATGAGTATGTGGTCTATTGCTTCCATCGGGAGGTCCTCGTTATTCCGGAACCGCTTGAAACTGCCGAGTGCGGCATGGTAGTTCTTGGCCGTACCGATGTGGTTTAATTGGCGAAGTCGCTTGATGACATTCTCCATGAATATAAAAAAGGTATTTTCTTTTCCGGTACGCCGGAACTCCATAATTATATCTTCAGACGAATAAACTTGTCGTAGCCGGTCGAATTTTTCAATAATCTCGTTCAGCTTTTCCAAATCCCCTTCCAGTTTTCGGATTATTGATTGAATAACGATTGTCCGTTCGCTTACCGATGTCACAACAGGTCTTGATTGTTTATCGTCCCATTCATGAGGAAACACCTTATAACCGGTTGTAATTTGTCTGATGACACGGTGGTGAGTTACAAAATAGACGATAGTGCCCGGACGGTCTTCGACTGTCGATAGGCGGAATTTCACTTTTACAGTTGTCATATTTATATTTATTTAATTGGTAATGTTTCATTGTCTTATCTCACAGCAATGCGCCATACTACTGGTATTCAGCGGTATGGCGCATTATCTTGGTCTTCGTATGTTGGTCAAATGGGGAACGGGTGGGCTACTATGGGGTACGGTTCAGTTGCTGGGCATTTCTTCCGCCCACTGTTTACCACGTTCACGCGGCTTGACGGTCAGCGACACGGACAAGTGAACATGAATGCAATGTAACTCTTTACGGATATAGGAAAGGAGCGTAAAAACTGTCGGAGTTTCCGGAAAGATTCTTAAGAAAGTTTCGGAAAACTCCGACAGTTTCGGCGGAGATTCTTAAGAGTTTTTCCTTACACTCTCTTTCCTTTGCGGAAACCGCCGACGGCAAAGTGTACATTCCCAACAATGCCGACAAAACAAGAACCCACCTCAATCGAGAGTTAATCCAATTTCCCGAAGGAGTAAGCAACCCGACTATAATCTCGCACAACGGCACTTCAACCATGAATAGCGGACGAGGAGCTGGCCAATGCCGTCTTCGAACCGCAGGAGCAGGTCAGTCAGGCACAGATAGACCTGCTTGGCGCTGCTTTCGTATTCGCCACTGGCGGCCCGGCTCAACCCCGCATCGGTACAGGTGCCGGCGGCTTGAACTCCGACCTACTTTGGGACGGCAAAAAGGATACTGGGCGGAAACGGTAATAATGGAATAGTTTCACACCATAAAATCATTCGCCGTACACCTCAATTTATAACTCTTCGTCTATCACTTTTCGCAGTTCCTCTTCCGTCGGGAGCACCTTTCGCACATCTTCGGCAGTTTTATAGGTCGCGACGCCCATCGGGTTCTCATATCCTTGAATAAGGAACTCTACAAAACTCTTGTCCGCCTGCTTACACAGGATTATACCGATGCTCGGATTTTCAAACGGTTTCTTCACCTCACTGTC
>CANQSM010000082.1 GCA_947626525.1 uncultured Phocaeicola sp.
CTCCACCTGCACGCCCCGTTTGTCGAGTTCTTCCTGCACGGCGGCCTTGACCTTTTGTGCCGTGCCCACCGGAACGGTCGATTTCGTTACGAGAATCGTGTACTTGCGGATATGTTGTCCGAAGGTGTGGGCGACGTTGAGGACATACTGCAAGTCGGCGCTGCCGTCCTCGTCGGGCGGTGTACCGACAGCGGAAAATACGACCTCCACGTTGTCGATGCACGCCGCAAGATCGGTCGTGAAGTGCAGACGTCCGGCAGCGACATTGCGTTTCACAAGGTCTTCGAGTCCGGGTTCATAGATGGGGATATCGCCTTGCAGCAGGCGTTCGATTTTCGCACAGTCGATATCAACACAGGTAACGTCGGCGCCCATTTCGGCGAAACAGGCACCCGACACCAAGCCTACATAGCCCGTGCCTACAATGGAGATATTCATTTGTTATTCGTTAGAATTCGATAAAAATGGATTATTCTTCTGATTTACAGAAATAGCCAATACATACTGCAAATTCGCCAACAAGGAGTTAATTCTGATTAATTCAAATATGTATTAAAGTAAAATCCAGTCAGGAAGGTGTCTATTAAAAGCCACAACGTCGTTTGTCCATTTTTTAGGTGCAATAACAACTTTTTCTTGATTCCTATTAAGATACGCGCCCCACCAACTGAATGAACTGTTTGCTATTATGTTAGTTCCACATAGCGTCATCAAATACATATCTATATAGGATGTGCTCCCTTTATTCCAATCTACATATATATATTTTCCATAGGTTGATTCAAGGTTCAGCCGACACCATTCCATATCATTGGAAAAAATCAGAAAATGTATATTCTTATTGTTATTTATCCGTTTGATTTCCTCAATAGCAGATTGATAATAATTTATATCGCATAATCCTCCGAACCGAGTGTTTTTTATGTAATCGCCTCTACGGATATGTATGCTCACATAATTAGACGGGAATGATAAAATCGAGGGAACCAATTCTTGGTTGTCGGCATTCAAATTATCTGTTTTGAACGAAAATTCCTCACATATCTTTGGATAATATTTGTCGAAATATTTATAATTCTGCCAATAACCTTCATAATATTTATCACTCGGATCTGTCAATACGGTTGCAATATAGTCTCCTCGTTTAGATTCTATACACTCTGTTTTTCGATGAGGCAACAGTTTTCGCACCACCCGCTGAATTGCATATGACGGTGCGTAGTATGTTAATTTCGATAAATCCTGTCTTGATGCCAAAGAAGGGGTAATACCGAAAACCTTTTGTAATTCATAACCATTATGCAAACCATAATTCTTGAAAGAACTAATATCTGCTTTAATCTCTTGACCAAACCGTTCTCTTAATGCTATTAGTAAAGCATATTGAAACATTTGATTTCCCAAACCTCCAATAATGTGGACAATTTTCATAGATTTAATATATCACTTTAACCAGCCTGTTATTGTTTCATTCGCATTTGATGATTGAGAAAATCCTTGTATGTGAGGCGTATGCCGTCGCGAAGCTCGGTCCTGTATGTCCAGCCCAGCGCCGCAGCCTTCGACACATCGAGCAACTTGCGCGGCGTGCCGTTCGGCTTGCTCGCGTCCCAGCGAATTTCGCCCTCATAGCCGACGATTTCCGCGACTAACGCCGTCAGCTCCTTAATCGTAATCTCCTTCCCCGTGCCGGCATTCACCGTTTCATTGCCGCTGTACGTGTTCATCAGATAGACGCATAACTCCGCAAGGTCGTCCACATAGAGGAATTCCCGCAGGGGGCTTCCGTCGCCCCAGCATGTTACGAAAGGCAGGCGCTGTTCCTTCGCCTCGTGAAAGCGCCGTATCAGCGCCGGCAGGACATGGCTGTGCGTAGGGTGGTAGTTGTCATTCGGTCCGTACAGATTCGTCGGCATCACCGAGATATAGTCCGTACCATACTGCCGGTTCAGATACTCGCAGTATTTCAGGCCCGCGATCTTCGCCAAGGCATACGCCTCGTTCGTCGGCTCCAACGCCGAGGTCAGCAGGCACGTCTCCCGCATCGGCTGCGGCGCCAGCCGCGGGTAGATGCACGACGATCCCAAGAACTCCAGCTTCCGGCAGCCGTTCCGCCATGCCGCATGGATGACGTTCATCTCCAGCGTGATATTCTCATACATGAAATCCGTCGGCGCACTGTCGTTGGCTCCGATTCCGCCGACCTTCGCAGCCGCCAGAAAAACATATTCCGGGCGTTCCGCCGCAAAGAACGATTCGACGACCTCCTGACGGCACAAGTCCAGCTCCGCGTGTGTACGGGTAATGAGGTTGTCATACCCCTGCCGCTGCAATTCCCGGACAATGGCCGAGCCGACCATCCCCCGATGTCCGGCAACGTATATTTTCGCGTGTTTGTCCATTTTATTATATTATTTTACGATTCCCTTTTCGAGATACTCCGCCAGATTCGTCCGCACCTCTTCGCCGGCACGTTCCACAGCCACCTTCGCCATATCCGCATCGACCATCAACCGCACCAGTTGTTCGAACGACGTTTTCGTGGGATTCCAGCCCAGCTCCCGCTGCGCCTTCGTCGGGTCGCCCCACAGATTCACCACATCCGTCGGACGGTAGAAATCTTCGGACACCTCGACCAACACCCGTCCCGTCGCACAGTCGATGCCTTTCTCGTGCACGCCCTCGCCCTCGAACCGCAACTCTATGCCGGCATACCGGAAAGCCAGCCGGCAGAACTCACGCACCGTATGCTGCTCGCCTGTGGCGATGACGAAATCCTCGGGACGCTCGTTTTGCAGGATAAGCCACATGCACTCCACATAGTCCTTGGCATAGCCCCAGTCGCGGCGCGACGACAGATTCCCTAAATAGAGCTTGTCCTGTTTCCCTTGCGCGATGCGGGCCGCTGCAAGCGTAATTTTCCGCGTAACGAAGGTCTCGCCCCGACGCTCCGACTCGTGGTTGAAAAGTATGCCCGAGCAGCAGAACATTCCGTAGGCTTCGCGATACTCCTTGACGATCCAATAACCGTAGAGCTTCGCCACGGCATAGGGGCTGTACGGATGAAAGGGCGTTGATTCGTTCTGCGGCACCTGCTCGACCTTACCGTAGAGTTCCGAGGTCGAGGCCTGATAGATGCGGCAGGTCGCGGCAAGCCCGCACTGCCGCACGGCCTCCAAAATGCGCAACACTCCCGTGGCATCTACATCGGCCGTAAATTCCGGTGCGTCGAACGATACCTGTACATGGCTCTGCGCTGCCAGATTGTAGATTTCATCGGGACGTACCTTCCCGACGACCTGCAACAGCGACATGGAATCCCCCAAGTCCGCGTAATGCAGGTGAAAATGCGGATGACCTTCCAGATGGGCGATGCGTTCACGGTAATCCACCGATGAACGGCGAATCGTCCCGTGTACATCATATCCCTTTCCCAACAGAAACTCCGACAGGTACGATCCGTCCTGTCCCGTTATGCCTGTAATTAAGGCTGTCTTCATTTTTAGCTTGTTAAAAATGTTAAAATAAAAATGTTTTGATGCGGTAAGCCAGCAATCCGGTAAATTTGCAGGCGTAGCAGATACACTGACTAAACACCATCGTTGTACCATAGATGCACTATTTCACATATCAATCCTAACCTAAAATGTCCAAAGCGGCGGTTAGGGTAATATGTATAATGATACAAATGAACATTGTTCGGGTAATTACCCTATACAATAGAAATCGATATTGTATTATCACATGATTTTGTTAAAGAGAGGAGACAATGCCTTTTCGGGTAAAAAATCATGTGCACGTTTCAAGCAATTCTTTTTTAAGTTCAAAATTTTATCTGGATTGTGTGCTATATCATACAATATATTCTTAAACGCGTCATCATTACCAAATTCATAGACATACCCTGTTACGGTGTCTTCAACTATATCGGTACAACTTTTCCATCGGGAACATATAACAGGAATCCCAGCTGCATAAGCATCTATAATGGTACCTGGAATTCCTTCCGTATAATATTTAGTAGGGAACAATAATGCAAAATATTTGGACAGAATATCTACGCTATCACTAAATGCTCTATTCCCTTTGTATTGAATCGCCGGAGTAAACCTTCTCTGCTCATTAACAAACCATCCGGATTTTTTCGTATCAACTGGTCCATAAATATCCAACGTATATAACTCCCTACCATATTTTGCATTAATTGATTTTACAACATCTATGGCCGTACCTATACCTTTCATTTCAGTTACGCGGGAAAAAGTTACCAATTTGTATGGTTCAGAATATTCTTGAGTTAAATTCTTAGGTGAAATTATTGAAAGTTTTTTGCAATTCGGCATTAAAAAAACATTACTATATCCCATATTTTGTAATGCATTAAGCATCATTGAAGTCTCTACATATATTCCTGTGAATTTTTGTAAAGCCTTCATTGTATGGATATGTCCCAGTAAAAAATCCTGCAACCATCCTCCGATGACTACATAATGCAATTTTCTATGGAATAGAATATTCATCCATCGTAATAGTGGAGCAAAAATTTTAATGCCATTTGAAGCTGGTAAAATAATGATATTGTGGCAAGCCATTATAGCCCACAACAATTGGAATACGAGTCTGATACGGTTAAAATGGCCCATTGTATCTATTTTATAAATAGGGCCATATTTACTTTCAAGAGCCTCTGCAACAATACGTGTTTTTATATCTTGACCAGCCCGAGGTAGGTCATGCAAACGTAAAGCGCCGCAAATACATATTTTTTTCATGATTCTTTCTCCAAAATTTTTTGACTGGCTTTTACAAAAAATGCCCGCCATTTGTTAATCGGGTTATCCAATTGACGCGTCCACAGGTTTGCATATTCATCGAAAATTGCAATATCCGTCAACTGAAACATTGCCTGCATTTGTGCGATATGAAGACGATGATAAAAAGGACTTGTCAGCCGATTACTCAAGTCATACTTGCTCCAATATCGTGTATTGAATAATGGTAAATATCTTATAATCGTTTCACACGACTGTTGTAAAATTTGGGAATAGCTTCCACAGTCCTTGGCTATCAAAGAATAATCGTATAATCCCCACCACGCAAAAATCCAACCATTGAGTACAACGGGCAAGTGTGTATATTCTTTAAAAAAAATGTCATTTTCCGCATACAGGGTCGTTCCACCCTCCTCGACTGGTTTCAGCATAAAATCAATAGCTTTTTTTGCTGCATCTATGTATTTTTCATCAGAGGTTTGTAAATAAGCCCTAATTAAGACAGATGCGCCCTCGCCTTGTGCCATGGCACTATAAGGATTGTTCGGATATACATGAAAAAAATTATTCCATCGTCCCGACTCATCTTGCGAAGCGATTGACCAATCGGCCAACTGCATAAATTTTTTTAAATATTTTTCTTGTGCCGTTTGAAGGAATAAATCATATAAGCCCAAATTGTATTGAAACACCGCTACGGGGAAGATGATTGTTGCCCTGTGAGGTTGAAGAATCGTAGGAATATCAAGAGTATCCACCCAATGTTGTTCCATACATACTTTTTCTGTCAAATTATTATAATATCCTCTAATATGACCTTTGAGAAAATATTTACCGATATCTTGATGTACATGAAAACTACTTTTTCCACGCAACATTCGATACCATTTTTTTATATTATATAACGTTAATGCCATAATCAACTGAATCGTTTCAACATTTCCGATTTATATATTTTATCATATCCGCTGTACATTTGCTCAACTGAAAAGGATTGCGACCGTATCAATGCATTTTTGCCAAATTTCTCTCGTTGTACAACACTCATATCCATCATTCTACACATAGCGACATACAACTCATCTTCGGTCGGAGGTATTAATATGCCCGACTCTTCATTTGTTATCATATCGGGGATTCCGCCTACGGCAGATGCAATAATCGGCAAACCGCTCCCCATCGCCTCTATCAGTGTCATTGGCATTCCCTCATAAAGAGAAGGAAGCAGGAAACAGTCCGCACGATTCAGATAGGAATATACATTGTTTTTAAGGCCACAAAACGAAACATAATCTTGCAGATTCATTTCTTTTACCAAATCACGCAATTTATTTTCATAGGGGCCTGCTCCGATAAAATCAATAAAAAATTGACGCCCCGCGCATTTGAGCCTATTAATCGTTTGTAGTAGCATACGATGATTCTTCTGTTCATCCATTCTCCCAATATGCAGGAAATGGAAAATACCATGAACGCCATAATCCTCTTTCAATAAACATCTACTTAAATCTATGCCGTTATATACCAATGGGATAGATTCATCCATTTTGTATTCTTCAACTACAGTTTTTTTAATAATTGGAGAGATAGATACTGGCACAACTTGGCAGTATTTGTAAAAAAATCCTGCTATATGACGATATATATGTCGAACTTCTTTTGTTGCTACATTGTGAATCGTATGAATCCGTATGGGAACATTGGCATAAATAGCTGCGGGTACAGCATAAATCATTGTATATCTGTGAGTATGTACTATTTGAATCCGGCATCGTTTCATGATTTTTATCAATTTGAATACAATACTTGGATCGCAGCCATGTTTTTTCCCCAAGTATATAAGATTTATCCCCTTTTGCTCCATTCGCACTGTAATAGGAGAATGGTAGGTGTAAAGACTAACGATAAAAATTTCATACTGTCCAGTGGACAAGAGTCCGTCCACCAACTGTTCACACATTATTTCCGCACCAGCCAGTCCGAATTCGGGCATTACTTGAAGTACGTGTATTTTCTCGCTCATAAATTAAAATATCAAACGATAATTACAAATGAATTCTCTGGAACTTTCGACGAATATTGATATAGCATTCAGTAATAGAATTGTTCCGAAATATCCATACCTAATGCAAGGATTTTTGATATGAATCATAACAATCGGTATCAACAGCATGCACGCCGGCGTAAAATATCTTATTAATCGTCCTGTGAGACTGAACGACGTTCCGAAAAATGAAAGTATGATACCCATAATGATAGATATAGTAAGCAGTTTATATATACCATCTTGAAATATTTTATCTCGCAAGAAAAACACGTAAGATAAAAAATATAGACTATACTTATAAGCATTCGTCAAATTTGAATTCCCAGCTTTTTCGCCTGTGATATAATTGCCATAGGATAATTCCGCATAATCATTGATTCCTTCTAATGCGCTAAATAAAATAACACAACCCACCGCTAATATAATGGAATTTATGAGCCATGTGTTTTTATTGAAAACTCCGTACAAGAAATATACAGGGAGAAAAATTATGGCGGTAGAGTGCATGGAAATTGCCAAACCACCAACTAAAAGGAATCTTATAAAATCTCGTTTGATGATATAGGGATAGGCAAACAACCAAATAGCTATGGCTAAATGCTGCCGCAAAACAAATAATGATTGTGGAAATTCTGTTACTAATAACAACAAAACAGGCACAGCTATATATGGAGAATAATGTTCGAAGAATTTATAATATCCGATAATCCAAATGAGGGATATAATTCCTAATGCAAATGTAAAATTCGGAGTTATCCACGAACAGATTTTCATTAAAAGCATGTAGCCATATTCTGCCACAAAAATTAGTTTACCATATAAAACATCTTTGAACGTATATTCCCTTGTTATTTCAAAAAGACTTTCGTAATTTTCCAAATCTGGCAAACTGCTTATTTCAGCAAAAGTTCGCAACATAAATATCTGTATTCCAGCCAAAACATAATATATTATCCTTTTATGTTTATAGCCGATTTTCAATGAATCTAAAATCAGCGCATAGAGGCTACATAATGCTATATTTATTTCCAATAAGTACATAAAGGAACTTATGTCTTAAAATAACAGTGAATGATTTTTCGTGCTTCCGACTGTTTGTTCATAAGAAAGCTATTTGAGCAATATAATATTCATATAAGATTTGACTTTAACACATACGTCAGTTAATCGAGGACCTATAATTCGAATTATCGTTTTTTTCCACTGTTGTTTTGCAGGCAGCCAGCTGCCTGCAAAATGGTGGATACATAGCGTATTAGCCGTTAAAAAACAGTGCCCAAATTGTATTGGACACAGGTAATCTTTGGGCAGCAATGTAAATCCATTTATGGTTTGCAACGTATTATTCAGTTGCAGTCCGTATTGCAGGCAATGGTCGGTAATACGGCGTACATTCGTCGTCATATCCAAGGTCCCGTCGGCCCGTTTGAAATGTATGACATCATAGTCTGCTAACAATTCTTTGATGAAAGTATGTCCCTCCAGACTAGCCATTAGGCTAGTCTGGATTTGAGTCTCCGTCTCAAATCCAGATACCGCCTCATAGCCCAACAAATCATCCAGCGGTTTCAAGACCTCGACATCCGTATCCATATAGATGCCGCCTTCATGATACAAAGCATATAACCGGACATAATCCGTTACAAAGGCGTATTTCCGAGCTTCGTATGCCTCTTCGACATAGGCATTGCTGTGGATATCGAATGTGTTTTCGTTCCACTCCTTGATTTCATACTCCGGAAGATACTTCTTCCATGAAGCAATACATTTTTTAGCCAGCTGGGGCAACGGTTTTCCTCCAAACCAGCAGTAGTGAATCTTTTTAGGTATCATATTATTTATTTTATGACGGAAACCGCCTTATTATTCCATTCGAAACTTTTTCAATGATACAAGCCCACACCATTGTCAACAGAACAATCATTATAATATTCAGCGGAATCTTTGGTGTTAAATGCAATATCGACAATGGCCCGAGAATAAATTGGTGATGCGATAAGTATATAAGATACCCCACCCCCCCCAGATCCAATCAAACGTTTGTTTTTCAGGAAGATACAAAAGTAATTTGAATATAATCAAAAAACACACGATAGCTCCGGCAGCATGTAGGACATCGGATTGTATCCCCGGAGTTAGCGATATTATATTACACTTTACCAACAAAAAGGTAAAAACAGCCGACAGCAAAATAAAGATATTTGATTTTTTATATCTCCCGCACACATAACCGATAAAATACACAGCTGCCCACAACACATCTGGATGATAGTGAAAAATAGACACAATCACTAATAACGAAAAGAATATGCAGATTGACCATTTAGGTGATCGATTTATTGCTTTTTCAAAAAAGGGAAGAATAACATAACACCCTACAATCACAGGCATGAACCATAAATGATTCAATCCGGGAATATTTCCCGTAAATGTATTCAACAAAAGATATTGTCCTATAACTTGCTTAACCGATAACGAATGCGGAGAAAATATAAATAACAAAATGATACCAAGACTTACCAGCGCCCAATAAGGAATATATATCTTCAAAAAACGCTTGTAATAAAAATTCCGGACAGGCCCCACCTTCTTAATGCCATAGATGAATCCAGATAGAAAGAAGAAAATCTGAACGCCGACATTCAAGTACCACGCCCTTTTATTATCCAATCCCTGCAATATATGACAAACAACAATCATTATACAAGTTATCCAACGGATAACACACAAGGCATAGGACTCCTTATTGGTTATTAGCATTTTTAATTACCTAAAAATTCAACAATTCTCTCACAGGCTTTTCCGTCGCCGTAGGGATTTACGGCACGGCTCATGCGGTCGTAGGCAGCCGTGTCGGTAAGCAGAGCCGAAACCTCACCGACGATTTTATCGTAGTCTGTACTGACCAATTTCACCGTGCCGGCCTCCAACGCTTCCGGCCGTTCCGTCGTGTCGCGCATCACCAGAACGGGCTTGCCTAATCCGGGCGCTTCCTCCTGTATGCCGCCGCTGTCGGTCAGTACCAGCGTCGATTTCTCCATCAGATAGACGAACGACAGGTATTCCAACGGCTCGATGAAAAACAGATTCCCCAAGTCCGACAGATTCTTGCCGAATACTTCGTGTATCGGGCGCCGCACATTCGGGTTCAGGTGCATCGGATAGATGAAATCCACCTTTGGGAATCGCTCCGACAGCGTTTTTATGGCACGGCAGATCGAGATGAATCCCTCACCGAAATTCTCGCGCCGGTGTCCCGTAATCAAAACCATTTTCCGACCGCCGTTCAGACGGGCCGGGTCGTAGCCGCTCGTGCGCAGTTCTTCCTCCAATGAACGGGCAAGTGCCGTATCACGTTTGATTTTCTCCACCACCCAATAGAGCGCATCGATGACCGTGTTGCCCGTAACGGTGATTTGCCTGTCTTTCACGCCTTCGTCCAAAAGATTTTGGCGGCTCAACGGGGTGGGAGCGAAATGATAGGTGGCGATGCGTCCGGTAATTTGCCAGTTCATCTCTTCGGGCCACGGGCTGTAAATGTCGTGTGTCCGCAAGCCCGCCTCCACGTGTCCGACCGGAATCTGCCGGTAGAACGCCGCCAGCGCGGCTGCCGTCGAGGTCGTCGTGTCGCCGTGAACGAGGACAGCATCGGGATGCACCGTGTCGAGTACGTCGCGCATACCAGTCAGCACACGGGCGGTAACGTCGTAGAGGTCCTGCCCCTGCTTCATGATATTGAGGTCGTAGTCGGGCATGATATCGAAAATGCGCAGCACCTGGTCAAGCATTTCGCGGTGCTGCCCCGTAACGCACACGACGGTTTCGAATTCCGTCTCGTGCTTCTGAAACTCCTTGACCAACGGCGCCATCTTGATCGCCTCCGGCCGCGTCCCGAAAACCAATAGGATTCTTTTCATCGTGTTTTCTCAAATCTTGATTTTGTTTATCGGGAAATTAGTCAAGAAACGGCCTAAATCTTCCGGTGTACCCAGACCGTGCATTTTTTCTCCGATGTCGCGATAGGTGATTTTTTCTCCGCTTGCGATCATTTCATTATACACCGGTGCCACATAAAATTCGTTGTTCACACGGATATTCTTGTCTATCATCTGATGGGCGAAATGCACGAAATCTTTTCCGTGCTTATAATTGTATATACCTACTGTCGCTTGGTCGGATATGACTTCTTTCTCTCTTACAAGTGTTACCAGCCCTTGTTTATCGTATTTTATAAAGCTCCATTTGGGGTCGTTTGCCGGCATCGTCATAATCAATCCGTCATATCCTTCCATTGCCGCCAGATAGGCATCGATGTCTGTATCTACGTATTGGTCGCTGTTGGCTATCATCAGACTGTCATTGTTATCGATGTATTTTTCAGCCAAAAGCACCGTGCAGGCGGCACCTTCGGTGATGTGGTCGATGGTAATGATGGCGCAGCCGGGGGCTATCTGTGTCAGTTTCTGCTGCAATCCGTACTTTTCCAAATGCTCCTTTTGGCAAATGAATATGAAACGGTGTTCGCATTTCGGCCGTATGTTGTTCACGACATACTCTATCATTGGACGTCCGCATATATCGATCAACGGTTTCGGCATTCGGTATCCGGCTTTCGCGAAACGGCTTCCACGTCCCGCCATGGGTATTACGATGTTCATCATGTTTATTCCTCCATTATATATTTGTCATTATTGGCTCCCGGTATCTTCACCACCACATTTTCGGCATCGGTAACGGCGTAGAAGTCCGTCGCGTCGTTCGGTTCCATGATGATGATGTCGCCTTCGGCATATTCCACCCCGTTCATGCAGACGATTCCTTTGGTTACGACAGTAATTTCCGTGGCGATTTTGTGGTAGTGTTTTTCTTCCCGTGTACCTGCCTCATATCGCTTTACGGCGACCTCCACATCGTTCGTCTTATAGAGTGTCGGGGAGAAGTTCCCGATGAACCACCCCTTGGTCATCTCATTGAGTTTGGCTGTTTTCATAAATATTTTCCCTCCTCATACTCTTTTATCTTTTCCGGAGAATAGAATGAATGGTATTGTTCTTTTTTTATATCGAAATACCCGACTTTCTTGCCGTCGAGTATCATCTCGTTTAGCGAGGCGGAGATGTAGAAACGACCGTTGTGGCTGTTTCCTTTCAACAGCGCACGTTTTGCCCCTTCCACGAAATCGGAGCCGTGTCTGTAATAATAGAAGCCGGCTATGGCATCTTTCGACAAAGGTCGCTTTTCTGCAACTTCCACGACGCTCCCATTCTGTTTTTTCGCATAACTCCAACGCGGATGAATGTTCGGGAACGTAATGACTCCCGCATCGTCCTGTTCCGCGTCAAAATGTTGCAACACGGCATTATAGTCGACATCGATGATCTGGTCGCTGTTGGCTATAATCAACGGTGTCTCGTTGTTGATATGGTCTATTGCCATCAGGCAGGTGCACAAGGCGCCTTGGGTCTGGGTGCGCAGTCTTATCACGATACACTCCGGCGATAAAATCTTTGCCGAAGCGTCCAGATGAAATTCACGGCAATCCTTGTCGTCAAAAACGAACAGGCAGGTTTTGGGATTGACATCTGCATAGTTCTCGATGACGGTCTCGAACATCGTTTTCCCTTTGATTTCCACAAGGGATTTCGGAAAGAAACTCTCCTTGAAGAATGTGGACTTCCCCATGAAAGGAATCAGAATATTAATCATTTTTACCTCCTTCTATTCTATTCTATTGATAAGAGCTTTGATGTTTTCATAATTGACATCATAGACCGTTGCCACTTCCAATACGGCGCCGCCGCTGGCACGACCGGCCGCAATGCCGTTCGGGTTGTCTTCGACCACGATGCATTCCTCGGGTTTCAAACCGAATTTAGCGATAGCCGTCTGATACATTTCCGGGTCGGGCTTCGCCTTTCTGACATCTTCATTGGAGACGATCAGGTCAAGATACTCTGTTAGCATCGCCTTGTTCATCATCAGCTCGATGGTCGAGCGGATGGAATTCGAACACACGGCAATTTTATACCCCTCCTGATGCAGCCGCGAGAGTGCATATTCATGATGAAACATCGGATGGCAGCGTTCATGAATCAGTTGGGCCGTGTACTGCTGTTTCATCTGATTGACGAATCCGTGCAGCTGTTCGGGCAGATAATACTGCTCGCTGAGCATCTGTAATTTGACCTTCGTCGGCAGACCGTCGAACGTATGCAGGTGGTCATAACGGCTGATTTCTATGCCGAACAACCCGAGTGCTTTGTTCAAGGCTTCATAATGCCACTCCTTGGCGTCGATGAGCACGCCGTCCATATCGAACAGAATCGCTTTTATCATTTCTTCGTACTATAATATGTTTTTGAAAAACGCTTTCGCTTCGTCCGGATAATCGGTGCACAGCAACACTCTCGAGAAGTCGATGTCCCAGCCGGCAAGTTTCGTCCAAAAATCCCTGTAATCCGCGTTCCCGTGCAAGTCGGGCGATACGAGGCATACCTCTTTCCCCGATGCGAGATGCCCGCCCACGAGGCACTCGGTAATCCATTCATGGCTTTGAAATCCGTCTATCCAGATGCCGGCTGCCTGACCATACATTACCGGCTCGGTTTCGTATTCGCTCTGTCGGGAGAAAAAGCGCAATCCCATTTCTGCAAATTCCACCATTTGCGGCACACTCATATCAAATAGAAAATAATTTTCGATTTTATACTTTCTTACAAAATCTTGCAGTATGTTTTTGAGACCGTCGGCTTTGATGTTGATTGCAAAGCAGTATCGGTCGCCGTATTCGGCAAGCCACCGAAACACCTCCTCGGCATCTTGACATGATGCATCCGCGATGTTATGCGATATGACCATGCGTCCCGCATAATCGCGAACATCTGATTCAAAACCATATCCCTTTTCAAGGGCTGTCCTCAATGCCTGCGGTGAATTTTTCTCGTTTTCAGCTTTCCAATAGCCGCGATGCGCTAAAATTTTCATTTTATCATGCCCTCCCTTTTTTCTTGAAATCAGTTTTCAAGGCGTGTCAAAATCTTTTTATTTCTGTCGTAGTTTTTGCAATATAACCGGCACGAACAGGTCGAGCGATTGATTTTTCAATATCTTCTGCGAAAACATATAGATGCCGGAACCGACCAATATAAAGACAGCAACAAGTGTCCAACCATTCAGGCATCGGCTCAACAATAATATCGTCGGCAAGAAAAGCAAGGAACCGCACAAGGATTTCAACAAATTCGGAATGCTGTGATTTAATCGTATCGAAGTATTGCGATAGACATACCATGTAGAAACGACCAATACTAAAGATTCTGCAAAAACAGATGCCACAGATGCTCCATTCGCACCCCATAGCGGAATAAGGATCAAATTCAACAGGAAATTTGAGATGGATCCACTCAATACAGTTTTACAAAACAACTTGTCATAACCTAAACCTACGAGAACTTGCGTACACGATAAACTACTTAATCCAATAGCAACAATCAACAAACTCAATATTATCAACGGAATAACAGAACCGATGAATTCCGCTCCAAAAAACAATGGGACAAATATCGGGGCAAGACATGCTAAGCCAATAGCCCCAGGAATGGAAATAAATGATATTATTGAAAATGATTTATTGACCAAGTCATTTATTTGGTCGTATGCATTCGCTTTATAGTATTGTGATATTCTCGGTATTGACACCGCTGATATGCTCGTTATCATTGCTACTATACTTTTTGACACATGCAACGCATTGTTATAGAACCCAACCTCACGGTAATCCGACATAAAACCTAACATCAACGTATCAAAAACCCAATATATAGACATGACAATAGAGGATGTAAAGAGAATGAACAGGGGTGAGAAATGTTTTTTCAATCCGACGAATGTCAATCGCGGTCTGATGCCCGACTGCAACAATTTCACATAATTCCACACATCTCCGCAAATTGTCCCGCAGACATTCAATATCATGTAAATAAGCAAATCCGATTTCGTATGCACGAAGATAAACATACACACGATACTTGCTATTCGAATGATAATGGTGCGTAATGTGATGTACTTGAACTGTTCGATTCCGGAATAAAACCAATCTATACGGAATGGCGCAAAGTACAGCACGAATCCTGCTACGAGGGAAAGTACATGGTTTTCATTTAATTGCCCAACCAGAAAAATACTCGCAACATAAATAAGGGTAACGATGAAAGTCGCAATGAATGAAACAGATATGAGTTCAGATACGAGTTTGGACAATCCCTCCTTGTCATCGTGTATCTTGGCGACCTCACGAATGCCATAGGTCGGAATGCCTAAAACAGCGAACAACGCAAAATATCCGGCATACGTGTTGGCAAAATTGAACAGTCCGATACCGTCTGGCTCTAACACACGCGAAATATACGGTGCCGTTATCAAAGGGAATACCACCCTTGACAAATTCAGAAGTACATTATATGCGAAATTACGTTTAATTGATGCCATTACACTTTTGTTGCCTTCCGCTCAGAAATCGTTTATCTATCCAATTTCTTCTTGATTTGAAGAACCAGCGGGAGTATTTCTTGTACGCACAATCTCCTTTAACAGCAGAAGATTTAGCATCATTGTTCAATGACTATTTTCATTTCTGGCGAAGGAACGTTACATTTGTGTATTTTTCATAGCATTGGTTGTATTTTATATTTCCCATATAGAGATTCTGCCAATTAATAAAATCAAAACACATGGTAGAGAGACGCTCATATGAATCATCTTTTCCCAAATAGGAATATGCAAGAGAACCTAAATCGTATCGTTTATTATATTTATTCCACATCAAATCAATCTCCATCATGCCATAACATATCAAATAATTTTTTACAACATCCCAGTAGGCTGCGAGGGTATCCTCACATTGCAACCCTAATACATTTTTGCAATAATGTTTTAATATATAGATTTCCGGTGGGAGCATTTGTTCAGATAATTGACGTCGTGATAAATTGCCTAAATTCCTTTGGATGTTTATATCATTAACTCTTACGTCCAAAGGAATGGAAAATAACTTAATCAAGTCTTCCGTATAACCAAGATACATAAAATCACTTATGTAATAGGGAACAAACATGCCCATTCCGGTTCCCAAAGCAACTAATCTTCCATTTTGTTTTTCAGAAGATGTAGGGACAAGTTGTATTGCAGAAAGCATTGCATCGAAAACGAAAGGCTTGCATACTCGCTGATCTGTTCGAGTCTTCACCGCAAATTCGCATCCCAATTCTTTGGCTTTTTTTACTCCGGCAAGTGAATTAGTCAATTGATAGTTTACGTTCATAAATCCGTTGTGTGAGGGTTTCTCATTTCTAACAACGATAGCTCCAAGTTCAACTAAGCGAATTGTATTTTTTGGTATTTCATCATTCCATGTCGATACGATAATCACAGCATGCGGGTATGTTTGTTTATAGAATCGTACTGTGTTGTATGTCATGTCGTCTTTCATACAAATCGGACCTTGCAACACGATGGCAAAACTATGCGATTGCTCCAATCCGCTCAAAATAGGCACCTCCGTCGTATCTTTGGGCTTGATCTGGTAGAAAACATATGTTTTCTTTGTTTCTGCTGCCTTACAAACAGAGGTCATGACAATAGGCAGATACTCTTTTTTGAACAAAGAGATTACCAAACTTTGGATTTTAAGAAAAATCCAATTAAACGCCACGAGACATTTATTTTTCATTATGTTGCTATTTTATTTATCCAGTATCTCTCTGCATTTGAGGAACCATTTGGAGTGGCCGACGTGGGTACGGTCGCCGAAGCGGAGCAGGGCGCGGTAGAAGCGGGTGTCGCGCTTGCGGATGCGGGCGAGAAGTCCGTACAGCCCGAAAGTAACGCCGATGCCCGTAAGCAGCACGGCATAGAACTGTACGTCGATCGATGCGCCCAGTACATAAGCCGTCCACCACACCCCTACGACCAGTATATTGAGCAGGATTTCCGTGCAGGTGGTGCCGATATGCGAGAAGTGGAACGCGAAGAGCAGGTGATGCAGGTGCGACTTGTCCGGTGCGAACGGGGATCGGCCGTGCAGCATCCGTAC
>CANQSM010000083.1 GCA_947626525.1 uncultured Phocaeicola sp.
TTGTTCTTTCATTCGGGTATATTCATACACCGTTCCTCTCCGTGTGAGGTTTACTGGTACGAGTATACGGACGAGGACGGGAACCTGATCGGTTCGGACCGGGATGAGAACCTTTACTTCTGTTCTCCGGGCAAGGCTCCGGTATATTATGGGGTGAAAACGTGGATGAACAAAGCGCATAAGTGGAGATTTGTGGAGCCACGGACGAAAAAGGGGTGAACTTTTCTTCTGACGGATATCCTTGAAAGGTAAGGACAAGAGCCGTATCATGACTCAAAGAATTGGGTTTGATACGGCTCTTGTCGTTTGGAGCGTTGCTGTTTGTGCCCCACTTGGTTTAAAACGTTTCGAAATTGCCGGCGGCGTCGCTTTTGGCTTCTTTCACTTTTTTCCCATTGATGATCAGGTTCTCAAAACGGATGTCTTTGGTTTTGCCGGTAATCATATTTCCTTTGGCTGCCACGTTGTTGAATATGCAGTCCTTTACATGAATGTTGCAGATGTTTTCGTCCTCATCCAGTCCGTTGATGAGAATGCCGAACTTGCTTTTCTCGCAGGTGATGTTTTCGATGTTTACGTTACGTACTACCGGCGGGAAGCTGCGGTCGCATTTCTCTTTGCCCTCGTATTGGAGGTTGATACGCATGACAGCTTCGTTACATTGCCCCACTTTGATGTTGCGGACAAATATATTCTCGATGATTCCGCCCCGGCAGGTACTCGTCTTGATGCGTACCACCCGGTCTAACTGCGGGCTGTCCATTTCGCAGTTCTCTACGTATAAGTTGCGGTATCCTCCCGAGATCTCACTTCCGATGACTACCCCTCCGTGGCCATTGGCCATCTGGCAATTACGTATGACGATGTTTTCACTGGGGGTGGCCCAACGGCGTCCGTCAGCATTACGTCCCGATTTGATGGCAATGCAGTCATCACCGGTATTGAATTTACATTTTTCAATCAGTACGTTTTGGCAGGATTCCGGGTCGCAACCGTCGCCATTCGGTCCGATTCCGTTGATGGTGACATTCCGTACGATAAGATTCTGGCAGAACAGCGGATGGATGACCCAAAAAGGAGAGTCTTTTAAAGTCACTCCTTCAATCAGCACCGTGTTGCAGCGGTAAAAATTGATAAGCTGGGGACGTAAGGCATCTTCCGGTTTCATGATACGGCGGTCGATGGGAGTGAATGTCTCGGCATAGCCCAGAAGACGGTCGCGGCCACCGAGCAGTTGGGAGAGCATACCTTCTTTCCAGCCATGTTTTGTTCCGCCTTTCATATACCACCAGTGTTCCGGAGAACCTTGTCCGTCAACCGTTCCTTTTCCGGTTAAGGCAATGTTGGTCTCGCCGTAGGCATAAATCAACGGATGCGCGTTGTAGCAGTCTATTCCTTCCCAACGAGTGAGGACTGCGGGGAAATAATAGGACTGATCGGTGGTGAATTTAAGTGTAGCTCCTTCTTCCAGGTGAAGGTTTACGTTGCTTTTCAGAGTGATCGGACCGGTGTAAAAATCACCTTTCGGCACGATGACCGTACCTCCTCCGGCCTGGTTGCAGGCAAGGATAGTCAGATTGATGGCTTCATGGTTCAATTTTTCCGGGTCGTTGGCCACGGCACCGAAATCGGTAATCCTGAAAGTTTTGTCGGGAAAGCTCGTTTTTTGAATGGACCGGACAATCCGGTCGGCTTGCTTGAATGCCTCGTCCATGGGAATCTGGGCATTGGCGAACCCTGACAGAAGCAGGAAAGCACCCAAAAGAGTCATTTTTTTCATAGCATATTGTTTTATTAAAATAAAAATAAGAATTTTCTGTCTATATGGTTATGATTTGTGGACAAAGTTACTACAAAAACATCTATATCTTTCCTATTTTTTCGTTCAATCCGCAAAACTTTTACCATTTGAACGAGTTTCCTCCTTCATTTCTACAAGGAATAAAGGAGGAATCGGATACAACACTATATATAATTAAGGTGTAAAATGATTGGGAAACGACTTGAAAGCTGTTGGAAAACATAGTTTAGTAACACGGATAAATAGTTGGTCGGTTTGGTAATATTTTCTAATTTGCGTGGCATTAAAATAAACGTATGATCAGTACATACAAATGTTAACTTTTTAATCTTAGCATATCATGAAAGTATATCAGACGAATGAAATTAAGAACATTGCACTGTTAGGCAATGATGGCTCGGGTAAAACCACTCTCACAGAAGCCCTGCTCTATGAGAGTGGTATTATAAAACGCCGTGGGCGCATTACGGCAAAAAATACGGTAAGTGACTATTTTCCGGTGGAGCAGGAATATGGTTATTCGGTATTCTCCACAGTGTTTCATGTGGAATGGAACGGTAAGAAACTGAATATCATCGATTGTCCGGGAAGTGATGATTTTGTGGGAGCGGCCATAACAGCGCTGAATGTGACGGATACGGCTATCCTATTGCTGAACGGACAGTATGGCGCGGAAGTGGGCACGCAGAATCATTTCCGTTATACGGAGAAGTTGGGAAAACCTGTTATTTTCCTGGTGAACCAGCTTGATAACGAGAAGTGCGATTACGACCAAGTGCTGGAACAACTGAGGAGCATATACGGTTCGAAAGTAGTCCCCGTGCAATATCCGTTGGAGACAGGCCCGAATTTCAATTCGCTGATAGATGTATTGTTGATGAAAAAATATTCGTGGGGACCGGATGGCGGGGAGCCGAAAATTGAGGAAGTTCCTGCGGAAGAGATGGAGAAAGCCAAGGAATGGAACAAGAACCTGATTGAGGCTGCTGCGGAACACGATGAAGGATTGATGGAAAAATTCTTTGAGAAAGACTCGCTGACAGAAGATGAGATGCGTGAAGGCATTCGTAAGGGATTGGCCTCAAGAGGCATGTTCCCTGTATTCTGCGTATGTGCGGGAAAAGATATGGGTGTCAGACGTTTGATGGAATTTTTGGGAAATGTGGTACCCTTTGTTTCCGAAATGCCGAAAGCGCATAATACAAAAGGGGAAGTGATAGAACCGGATTCAAACGGGCCGACTTCGCTCTATTTCTTTAAGACAGCCGTAGAACCGCATATTGGAGATGTACAGTATTTTAAGGTAATGAGCGGAAAGGTGCGCGAAGGGGATGACTTGACCAATGCCGACAGGGGGTCGAAAGAGCGCATGACTCAGTTGTTTGTCTGTGCCGGAGCCAACCGTATCAAGGTGGAGGAGCTTTGTGCGGGGGATATCGGTTGTACCGTCAAATTGAAAGATGTGCATACCGGCAATACCTTGAACGGAAAAGGAGCCGAAAACCGTTTCAATTTCATCGAATATCCTAATTCCAAATATTCACGTGCCATCAAGCCCGTAAATGAAGCGGACACGGAGAAGATGATGGCTGTGCTGAACCGTATGCGTGAGGAAGATCCTACGTGGATAGTAGAGCAGTCGAAAGAATTGCGCCAGACCATTGTACACGGACAGGGTGAGTTCCATTTGCGTACGTTGAAATGGCGTCTGGAAAATAATGAAAAGCTTCAGGTTAGATATGAAGAGCCTAAGATTCCATATCGTGAGACCATTACGAAAGCGGCACGGGCTGATTATCGTCATAAGAAACAGTCTGGCGGTGCCGGGCAGTTTGGCGAGGTGCATTTGATTGTAGAGCCTTATTACGAAGGTATGCCTATGCCGGACGTGTATAAATTTAACGGGCAGGAATTTAAGATCAATGTCAAGGGAACAGAGGAAATTCCATTGGAATGGGGCGGTAAATTGGTATTTGTTAATAGTATCGTCGGAGGTTCTATCGACGCGCGTTTTATGCCGGCTATTTTGAAAGGTATTATGGGGCGCATGGAACAGGGGCCGTTGACGGGTTCTTATGCCCGGGATGTACGGGTTATCGTGTATGACGGTAAGATGCATCCGGTAGATTCAAATGAAATCTCATTCATGTTGGCGGGACGTAACGCGTTCAGTGAAGCTTTCAAAAATGCAGGGCCAAAGATTCTGGAACCTATTTATGATGTGGAAGTGTTTGTTCCCAGTGAAAAAATGGGTGATGTGATGGGAGATTTACAGGGCCGTCGGGCTATGATTATGGGTATGAGCAGTGAGAACGGATATGAAAAGCTGGTTGCTAAAGTTCCGTTGAAGGAGATGGCTTCATACTCCACTTCCCTGAGTTCACTTACCGGAGGACGTGCTTCATTCATTATGAAGTTTGCAAGTTATGAGCTGGTACCTTCCGATGTGCAGGATAAGTTAATCAAAGAATTTGAGGCTAAGCAAGATAAAGACGAATAACTTTCATGATATCATAAAGGAAGAAAAACGTTCTTTGTTAAGAAGAACGTTTTTTTTATTTAACTTAGCTTAAAGATTTAAGAATGTTTTATAGGCTACTATTCGATTTTTTTATTATTTTTGCGAACTGAAGAAGCCTGCTTTTGTTATAGTACTTGAATGAACATTTAATCAGGCTTTTTCGGTTAATAAAGAAGAATGTGCGTATAAAACTTGTTAATCAGTTAGGTGTGTAGATGGAACGCGGTTAATTTTGCTGCTATGAAAAAGTCTACTATTTGGATATTAGGTGTGGTTATGGGACTCTCTTTTCTTGGTTTGCTTTATCTTCAGGTAAGCTATATTGAGGAGATGGTGAAGATGAGAAAGGAGCAGTTTGATGAATCCGTCAAACGGAGCTTGTATGCGGCATCCCATAATTTGGAGTTGAATGAAACGGCCAGGTATTTAGAAAGTGATATTGCCAACACCGAACGGTCTGCCTTAAATGCACAGGCAAATTTGTCACAGGAGGTACGAAGTAGTAACGGGGTGGTGCGGATTCACCAATCTTATACGGCTTCTTCGGAGGGGGGAAAAGTGCAGACGCTCTTTCAATTGAAGACATTTGTGATGAATCCGTCGAGTTTGCCTAAAGCGGTTATTTCGAAGAAGCATGGAAAGAAGACCATTCCGCAAACGGCTCAGGAGATGCTGGAGACATTGAAGAACAGGTATGTTTACAAAAAAGGGCTGTTGGATGAAGTGGTGATGGACATTCTTTATGAGGCAAGCGACAAACCTTTGGAGGAGCGTATTAACTTTAAGTTGTTGGATTCGGATTTGAAGTCGGAGCTTTATAATAATGGAATAGAGATACCCTATCATTTCACCGTTTCAACGAATGAAGGACGGGAGGTATACCGGTGTCCCGATTTTGAGGAAAAAGGAAAAGAGAATACGTTTTCTCAGATACTTTTCCGGAATGATCCGCCTTCGAAAATGGGGATGTTGAAGGTACATTTCCCTACCATGGATGATTATATATTTAATTCCGTACGGTTTATGATACCTTCGTTGATCTTTACTTTTATATTGCTGGTGACCTTTATCTTTACCATTTATCTGATATTCCGTCAGAAGAAACTGACCGAGATAAAGAATGACTTCATAAACAATATGACGCATGAGTTCAAAACGCCGATATCGACGATATCTCTGGCGGCGCAGATGTTGAAAGACCCGGCAGTGGGAAAATCGCCTCAGATGTTCCAACATATATCCGGTGTGATAAATGATGAGACGAAACGTTTGAGGTTCCAGGTGGAGAAAGTGTTGCAGATGTCTATGTTTGAACGGCAGAAAGCGACCCTGAAGAGGAAGGAGATTAATGTCAACGAACTGATAGCCGGAGTCATCAATACGTTTACACTGAAGGTGGAAAAATATAACGGAAAGATTACATCGGACTTGAGTGCGGTGGACCCGATGATATTTGTGGATGAAATGCACTTTACGAACGTTATTTTCAATCTGATGGACAATGCGGTGAAATACAAGCGTCCGGAAGAGGATTTGCTGTTGAACATACGCACATGGAATGAAAACGGAAAACTTTATATATCGATTCAGGATAATGGAATCGGTATCAAGAAAGAAGATTTGAAAAAGATCTTTGATAAGTTTTATCGGGTGCATACCGGAAACTTGCACGATGTGAAAGGATTCGGACTGGGTTTGGCCTATGTGAAGAAGATAATTCTGGATCACAAGGGAACGATCCGTGCCGAGAGCGAGCTGGGAGTGGGAACTAAATTTATTATTGTATTACCATTATTAAAAAATTAACGATATGGACGGTAAATTGACCATTTTGTTATGCGAAGATGACGAGAATCTTGGCATGCTTTTAAGAGAGTATTTGCAAGCAAAAGGATATTTTGCGGAGTTGTGTCCTGACGGAGAAGCCGGATACAAGGCTTTTTTGAAGACTAAATTTGATTTATGTGTGTTGGATGTGATGATGCCGAAGAAAGACGGCTTCACTCTGGCACAGGAGATTCGTGCGGCAAACGCTGAGATTCCTATCATTTTCCTGACAGCTAAGACGCTGAAAGAGGATATTCTGGAAGGATTCAAAATTGGTGCGGATGATTACATAACGAAGCCATTCAGCATGGAAGAATTGACTTTCCGTATAGAGGCTATCTTGCGTCGTGTGCGCGGAAAGAAGAATAAAGAAAGCAATATGTACAAGATTGGCCGTTTTGTATTTGATACACAGAAACAGATATTGTCTATCGATGGAAAGCAGACCAAACTGACAACAAAGGAGTCGGAGCTGCTTGGATTGCTTTGCGCTCATGCTAATGAAATCCTTCAGAGGGATTTTGCCCTGAAAACGATATGGATTGATGACAATTATTTCAATGCAAGAAGCATGGATGTATACATAACCAAACTTCGTAAGCATTTGAAAGCGGATGATTCTATCGAGATCATCAATATTCACGGAAAGGGTTACAAGTTGATTGCTCCGGAAGCGGAGGCTTAGTTCCTCTTCTTTTCCGTTCACGTTTGAAAACAGGACTGTCTCATTCTTCGGAGTGGGACGGTCTTTGTTTTTTTATTATTGCGGTCAGAGCCGTTTTGTTCTTCAGATATAACAATGCTTGTGTGGGAGAAACAGGATGATAATAATAAAAAAGACCGTTCCCTGAGATGGAACAGTCTTTATTTTGCTTTTCAATTTACATGCAAAATTCAATCTGGGAATTTTTTATTCAAAACAATGTATGCAATTAAACCTACTATAATCGTGGCAAGTGAACCACCTATGACTGCATTGTTGTTTGTATTTCCCATAAAGAAGCATACAATTAAAATAATGGCTCCGATAGCAATCAGTATTAAGCCTAAATTTTTCAATAAGCCTTTCATTCGTGTGTATTTTTTATAGTTTATTTATTCTTGTGACAAATTAAAGCATAATTCTTTAATGAAAGAAATTATTTTAGCAAAAAAGTCTTTTATCCTCTAATTTTATTTGGAATGGAGCTTTATTTGCTAGTCTTTTGTATTCGTGAAAATTTTACGTAACGCATTTTGACTGATTCGCAGCTCTTCGGTAGTCAGCCCGTACAGCGCCTCTTTCAGAGTGCGGTTGGCCACATACCGTGCCTTTTCTTCCAGTTCTTTTCCGGTTTTTGTCAGATGAATCTGATTGATACGTCGATCTGACTTGTTTGATATACGGACTACCAGTTGCATGCGTTCCATATTATTTATCAAACGGGTCATGCTTGGTTTGTCCTTATATGTAGCATTACATAATTCTTGTTGGGTTACTCCGTCTTTTTCCCATAAAAACAAGAGGACAGTCCACTGTTCGGGAGTGATTTCCAAATCATTTTGTCTGAAATTGCGGTAGAGCTTTCTGTTTATGGTAGCTGAGACCTTACCGTTGAGAATCGCAAATATAAGCCGGATATCAAAATTAAAAGGTACAGTCATGGAATTATTGTTTAAGCAACCTTGCAAAGGTAGTATACCACATTTAATAATCCCAATTTTGAAAAGAAAAAATAAATAGTGAAAGAAAAAAGTGGTAAATGTTTGTAGTTTAGACGAAAATGCCTACCTTTGCACTTGCGTTTAAAAAATATTATTCAATTATTAATTAACTAAGTATGAATCAATACGAAACCGTTTTCATTTTAACTCCCGTTTTGTCTGATGCCCAGATGAAGGAAGCGGTAGACAAATTCAAAGGTATTCTGACCGATTCAGGTGCGGAAATTATCAATGAGGAAAATTGGGGTTTAAGAAAATTAGCTTATCCCATCCAGAAAAAGTCAACAGGATTTTATCAGTTGATTGAGTTTAAGGCAGCTCCGACAGTGATTGATACGCTTGAGGTGAATTTCCGTCGTGATGAGCGTGTAATCCGTTTCTTAACCTTTAAAATGGATAAGTACGGCGCTGAGTATGCTGCAAAAAGAAGAAATGTTAAATCAGCTAAAAAGGAGGATTAATTATGGTACAGCAACAATCAGAAATCAGATATTTGACTCCACCTTCAGTAGATGTTAAAAAGAAAAAATACTGCCGTTTTAAAAAGAGTGGCATTAAGTACATTGACTACAAAGATCCTGAATTCTTGAAAAAATTCTTGAACGAGCAAGGCAAGATTCTTCCTCGTCGTATTACCGGTACTTCTTTGAAGTTCCAACGTAAGGTTGCTCAAGCAGTGAAAAGAGCGCGTCACTTGGCATTGCTTCCATTTGTAACGGATATGATGAAATAATAAGAAGGAGGAATTTGTATGGAAATTATATTGAAAGAAGACATAGCAAACTTGGGTTACAAAAATGATATTGTAACAGTTAAACCTGGTTATGGCCGTAACTATCTTATTCCTACCGGTAAAGCTGTGATTGCGTCTCCAGCCGCCAAGAAAATGTTGGCAGAGGAATTGAAACAACGTGCTCATAAACTAGAAAAGATTAAAAAAGACGCGGAAGATGTAGCCGCTAAATTGGCTGGCGTATCTTTGACAATCGCTACGAAAGTGAGCTCGACCGGTACTATTTTCGGTTCTGTAGGCAGCATACAGATTGCTGATGAGCTTGAAAAATTAGGTCATAAGATTGATAGAAAAATTATCGTTGTGAAGGATACTGTAAAAGAAGTAGGTTCTTATAAGGCGGTAGTGAAACTTCACAAGGAAGTTTCTGTCGAGATTCCTTTCACAGTTGTAGCAGAAGAGGCTTGATCAGTAAAAGAATTATCCTCTTATAATAAAAGAGTCGGTTTCATGGAGATTCCGACTCTTTTTTTGTAGGGACAAATATATGCTGATATAAAAGGGACATTTACTGAATATCCCTAAAGAATAACATATCAAATATGAGTTTTAGTTATTACCAATTTAGAGACTGTGGTAATCAGGAATATCCTCTAAAAACATATAATTTTGATTCGCGTAATCCATTTTACAACAATAGTGATTCAACCCATTACTCACAATCAAATAATCCACTTTCAGAGCCATGTTATAATGGCAAATCTGTGTAAATGCCTTCTGAGAGATTCCTATATTAGGTGACTTGTATTCAATAATCATTTTGGCAGTTAAATCCTTGTTATACAAAACCGTATCACATCTTTTTGACATGCCGTTTAACGATAAAGAAATTTCATTAGCCATCAATGATGGTGGATAATTTTTTATTTCTATTAAAAAATGAATGAAATGTTGGCGTACCCATTCTTCTGGAGTTAAAGCAACGTATTTTCTCCTTAAAATATCAAAAATAACATTTTTCCCATTTCGCATTACTATTTTTGCCGGATATGAGGGTATGTTTAACGATAACATTTATTAAATTTGCAATATAAATCCATTCAATTAAAAAGCTGGAACAAAAATAACGAATTTATGAAAACGAAACAAGAAATAATAGAGAATTGGCTTCCAAGATATACTAAACGTAAATTAGAAGATTTTACCAAACATATTTTGTTGACAAATTTCGATAAATATGTAGAACTATTTGCTGAAAAATTTAAAGTTCCAATATTGGGACAAGACGCCAATATGATTTCGGCTTCAGCGGAAGGAATTACTATTATAAATTTCGGAATGGGTAGTCCCAATGCTGCAATCATTATGGACTTGCTTGGAGCTATACATCCGAAGGCCTGCCTGTTTTTAGGAAAATGTGGAGGCATTGACAAAAAAAATCAATTAGGTGATCTGATTCTTCCTATTGCTGCCATCCGTGGGGAAGGTACTTCCAATGACTATTTTCCTCCGGAGGTCCCGGCGCTTCCCGCATTCATGTTACAGCGTGCTGTATCATCGGCTATCCGGGACTATGCTAGGGATTATTGGACCGGAACTGTATACACAACCAATCGCAGAATATGGGAACACGATGAAGAATTCAAAACATACTTGACTAAAACACGTGCCATGGCTGTAGATATGGAAACTGCAACTTTGTTCAGCACAGGATTTGCCAATCACATACCTACAGGAGCGCTGTTACTGGTATCTGATCAACCGATGACTCCGGAAGGGGTGAAAACAGACAAAAGCGATACGATGGTCACACAAAACTTTGTCAAAGAACACGTGGACATCGGGATAGCTTCCTTGCGAATGATTATCGATGAAAAGAAAACCGTAAAGCACTTGAAATTTGATTGGTAAAGGGCATATACTATGGCAAAGCTGGAAATTACAATAGACAGTGTCATCAAAGAACTGAAACGGAATGAATTTCGCCCGATATATTATCTGATGGGGGAAGAACCATACTATATTGACAAAATATCGGAATATATCGCCACCACTATATTGACGGAAGAGGAAAAGGAATTCAATCAAACCATTTATTATGGAAGCGAAACGGATATGGCGACCATTATTACCGCTGCTAAACGATATCCGATGATGAGCGCGCATCAGGTAATCATTGTAAAGGAAGCGCAGAATTTGAAAAATATAGATGAACTGTGCTATTATTTGCAAAAGCCTCAGCCATCCACAATCTTAGTATTTTGTCACAAGAATGGGGTATTGGATAGGCGGAAAAAAGTGACATCGCTAATTCAAAAGTATGGTATTTTGTATGAATCGAAAAAGATAAGGGATTCACAATTGCCTAACTTCATTTCCGACTACCTGAAAAGGAAAGGCATTACCATAGAAACAAAAGCTGCGGAAATGCTGTCCGAATTTGTGGGGCCGGACCTTTCACGTTTAACCGGAGAGCTGGAAAAACTCACAATCACATTGCCGCAGGGGGAAAACCATATTACCCCAGAACAAATAGAAAAGAACATAGGGGTTAGCAAAGATTACAACAATTTCGAACTAAAAAATGCATTGATTGAAAAAAACATCTTTAAAGCCAATCAAATAATTAAATATTTTGAAGAGAATCCTAAAAATAACCCTCTTCCAATGACTCTTTCGTTACTCTTCAATTTTTTTTCTAATTTAATGATTGCATACTATGCCCCCCAAAAGAATGAACAAGGCATAACAATGCAATTGAATCTGAAAAATTCATGGCAAGCTAAAGAATATATAACTGCTATGCACAGATATAGTGGAGTAAAAGTCATGAAAATTATAGCAGAAATCAGGTACTGTGATGCAAAGTCTAAAGGCATTGGCAATAGTTCTCAAACAAATGGAGAAATATTAAAAGAATTGGTATATAAAATACTTCATTGACGTAATACGGGAACTCCAAAATTCTTCTCATTACTACTAATTACGATAGGCCGCACGAACTGGAAGTAATATAATCTCATCATTTCTTTTACCCTATGAAACTTTTAATTACTTTTGCCGTCACAGAAAAACAAAGAAGAAAAAAATATTGAGGAATATTTTTTCTTCTTAGCTCTATATTGATAGAATTTACAAAATTTCAACAGCGAGTAAATATAAAATAGATTTCAGTTCTCAAATGGCTTGATTAATCTTGAAAACAGGAAAAAGACTGTTATGGGAAATTTGTGCAGCCTGTTAATTCCTTTTAGGAGACATTACGTATGAAAAAAAAACCTCTACATCCATTCATGCTCGCCGGAACAGGGAGTGACGTAGGAAAAAGTATTTTGGCGACGGCCTTCTGCCGCATACTGAAGCAAGACGGATATATCCCAGCCCCCTTTAAAGCGCAGAATATGGCATTGAACTCCTATGCTACGCCTGAAGGGCTGGAAATAGGGCGCGCCCAAGCCGTTCAGGCCGAGGCTGCAGGAATACCTTGTCATACTGACATGAATCCTTTGTTATTGAAGCCTAATTCTGACCATACCTCACAAGTTGTATTGAACGGGAAACCTATTGGCAATCGAAGTGCCTATGAGTATTTCCGTAAGGAAGGAAAAGAAGAGTTGCGCCAACAAGTCCATAAGGCTTTTGACCGTTTATCTGCTCGATACAATCCTATTGTCATGGAAGGAGCGGGCAGTATTTCCGAATTAAACCTAAAAGAAACAGATATTGTCAACCTTCCAATGGCCCGTTATGCCAATGCTGATGTTTTTCTAGTAGGAGATATCGATAGAGGAGGAGTGTTTGCAAGTATATATGGTTCTATCATGCTACAAAATCCCGAAGATAGAAAATTAATTAAAGGTATATTCATTAATAAATTTAGAGGGGATTTACGACTATTCGAATCTGGATCAAAAATGCTGGAAGAACTCTGTGGTATCCCCGTATTAGGAGTTATACCGTATTACAAAGATATTTGCATCGAAGAAGAAGATTCTGTGGAGTTACAAAATAAAGCCCTTCAGGCACAACAAGGCAAAGTGAATATAGCAGTCGTCCTACTCCGCCATTTATCCAATTTTACAGACTTTAGCGTGTTGGAACGCGATGAAAGAGTGCGTCTTTATTATACCAACAATACGGAAGAACTCGCAAAAGCTGATATCATTATCCTCCCAGGAACAAAAAGTACATTAAGCGATTTGCATGAACTCCGGCGCAATGGAGTCGCACAAGCTATTTTAAAGGCCTACCGTAATGGGTGCACTGTTTTAGGAATATGTGGAGGATATCAATTAATGGGGCAGGAAATTTGTGATCCGGAAGGAGTGGAAGGAAACATTCAGCGTTTACCGGGGCTGGGGCTTTTGCCCATTATCACTACAATGAAGAAGGAAAAAGTAACAAGGCAAATTCAGTTCTATTTCGGCCATGACCACACACTATGCAGTGGATATGAAATCCATATGGGAGATACTCGTCCTGTTGAAGGAACCGGTGACCAGCCTCTTACCACCGCTCTTAACGGGGAAACAGACGGCTATTATCTGAATGAACGCTGCATGGGGACATATATTCACGGGATTCTTGACAATGCAACCGTTATAAACCGTTTATTGGCTTCCTATGCGGAAAAAACAAAGGAAACAACATTTAGTTATCAGTCTTTTAAAGAAGAACAATATGATAAATTAGCAGAGCATGTGAGAAAGCATATCAACCTGCCCTTGTTTTACAAAATATTACAAAAGAATGATTAACGGACACGGAGACGATTTATATCGCTATAAACATACTATTCTTAGTAACTTCAGTTCGAATGTATACAACCATTTAGACCATCAACGTCTATTTGAAAGATTGAACAACCGTATGGGAAAAGTATGTAATTATCCTGAACCGGAGCCTCTTTCACTGGAAAAAGCATTTGCCGATATTCTCCATATTTCCAAAGAAGAGGTCTGTGTTACCAACGGAGCTACGGAGTCGATTTATCTCATAGCACAAGCATTCAAAGGTAAAAAATCGGCCATTTGGATGCCCACTTTCAGTGAGTACGCTGATGCCTGCCTTCTACATGAACATAAGGTTCTTCCTTTTTATACCCTCGAATCTCTTCCCTTGGAGGCTCAATTAATATGGCTTTGTAACCCTAATAATCCGACTGGGGAAGTAAGAAATATAGAAACATTAGTCGGGATAATCAAAGAATATCCCCAAAAGATTTTCATCATAGACCAATCTTATGAGATGTTCACCCTGCAACGGATATTGACATCTCAAGAAGGAGTCCGGTTGCCTAATGTCATACTCATTCATTCATTGACCAAACAGTATGCCATCCCCGGTATCCGCATAGGATATGCTACTGGCAATAAAGCACTGCTTCAACAAATCCGTATACAAAGAATGCCTTGGTCAGTAAATAGTTTAGCCATAGAGGCCGGTTTCTATGCCATAGAGGAACAGTTGTCGCCAACCATCAATATCCCATTGTATCTCAAGGAAAAGGAGCGTTTGGAGAAAGCTTTGCTGGCAACTGGAATCGTAGAGATATGGCATAGTGATACACACTTTATGCTCATCCGGTTGCGTTATGGAAAAGCCTCGGCTTTGAAAGATTATCTGGCGAATGAGCATGGCATATTGATTCGTGACGCATCTAATTTTGAAGGACTTGATGAACGTTTCTTCCGTATAGCCACTCAAACTCCGGAAGAAAACGACCAACTTATAAAAGCCATACAGAGATGGATATCATTTATATAATTTCACCTCTCATAATAGGTTGGTCTCTAGATAAGTGTCTCGGTGATCCTACATGGCTTCCCCATCCGATAGTCGGATTTGGAAAAATGATATCTTGGGGAGAAAAGCTTTTCAATAGGGGATTGCATAAAAAAAGAAAAGGAGGGATACTCGCTATTTTATTCATTACAGCAACTTTTTTGATATGCCGGTTCCTTTTCGATCTATTTGTGCTCGAAGGATTGATCATCTATCTCACAGCCTCATCTATAGCTATCTTTTATTGTTTGGCAGGAACGACTTTAGCTCGTGAGGTACGCTGGGTATTTGAAGCTACAGACCGTTCCGTAGAGGAAGGACGAAAACAAGTATCTCGTATTGTCGGACGGGACACCTCTGACCTTTCGGCTCAAGAGGTTCGTACCGCTGCCTTGGAAACATTGGCCGAAAATTTGAGCGACGGAGTGATTGCTCCTCTTTTTTGGTATTTGCTATTGGGCGTAGAGGGTATGTTTGCCTACAAAATGGTAAACACGCTCGATTCAATGATTGGTTATCGTAATGAACGATATGGGCAATTTGGCTATGTTGCCGCACATATTGATGATATAGCAAACTATATTCCTGCCCGCCTTACAGCTTTTCTCATGGTATTGGTCAGCGGTAAATGGAGATTGGTTGGTTTTGTTAGACGTTACGGAAAAGAGCATACCAGCCCCAACTCGGGCTATCCTGAATCCGCATTAGCCGGTATATTGGACTGTCGTTTCGGAGGACCTCACAACTATTTTGGCGAAAGAGTGTGGAAACCGTTTATCGGCAACCATGAACGAGCGCTTACTACACAGGATATGCTCACCTCTATCCGTATCAACCGGCAGGTTGAAATCCTCATGATAGGCATAATTCTAATGTTGCGAATATTCCTTCCTCTACCAATTTGAAAACATAAACGGAATCATTATTTCGAACTTACATAATTTTATGTTTAATCGGACAGGCTTCTGCTGAGAAAGAGGGCTGTCTCCGTTCACCGTCCAGCGGTCGCTGGACGGTCCATGCAGATAGGTGCATCGGCTTTCGCAGCTATCTAACTTCACCGTCCAGCGTACTGTTGGACGGTGAACGGTGCTTCCTTGTTATTGCTATGTAACTATCTTCCCTATGTCTTTGATATAACTCTTGTTATATTATGACACATCCTCTTTGTGCATATAAGTAAAGAATGTATGCATCTTGATACGCCCTCACAATTTATAATGTATGTTAAAGCGGAAATAAAGATGCAGCCTTTTGCATTTTTTCTATCGTATATTGATAAAGTTTATATTGGATAAAAGGTAGGACTGTTAAGAACCAACAACTTTATTTGATATTTCGCTTAATTGCATAATGAATATGACCAAAGAAGAATTAGTAAATCTATGTAAAGAAGGAGATGAGCAGGCTTTAAGTCTGCTCTATAAAACTTATGCGGAAAAAATGAAAAGGATTTGCAGTCGATATATTTCTGATGAGCAAACAGTAAACGACCTTCTACATGATGGATTTATTATAATTTTTACATCTATTGATACGTTACGTTCCTCTGAAAAATTAGAAAGTTGGATGGGGAAGATAATGAAAAATATTTCATTAAAATATTTGGAACAATGTCGTGCCATAACCAATATCCCTTTAGATGATATAGAAGAATTTGAGGAGCCATTAATTCCGTCATATTCAAATAATTTTCCATCTTATGCAAAAATGCTTAAGATGATAGATTCATTGCCGAAAGGTTATTGTAAAATTTTCAAATTAGCGGTATTGGAGGGATTATCTCACAAGGAAATCGGCATATTGCTAAACATAGCACCTCATTCTTCTTCATCACAACTATCAAGAGCTAAAGAATTGTTACGCAAGCTCCTATCACAATACTATATTGCCGTAGGGCTATTTGTATTGCTGTCTATCATTTGTCTACGACATCCATTCTATGCGCCAAAAGAAATCGCTGGCACATCCTCAAAAATAGGAATTAATCCTCAAGAAGAACAAGAGTTAGAAGACATTCCATTTGAAGATACTATAAATGTTACTCCTGTTCGTATATTTGCTCATCATACACATTTTCAATCTACAAAAGAAGAGATGTACGAACAAGATATTGTTAACCAAGATGATGTTATTAAACAAAAAGATAGTGTTCAATTATCTAATGATCAAATAATTAGGGATATTCAGAATTTAGTCAACTAATTAGGGATATTCAGAATTTAGTCAACTAATTATTTGCCAATATGAT
>CANQSM010000084.1 GCA_947626525.1 uncultured Phocaeicola sp.
GGAAGTAGACCATTGGAACCTAGTCTAATCTCTTGCCAAAGAGATATTTAACATGCAGCCATTATGGGCGCACCCGGGAAGGCCTTTTCACCCTTCAGGACATGAGCCTTCAGGTTATGCGCCTGCTTGAAGGTCAGATATACAGGAAGCTGGTAGTTCATGGCTGCGGTATGCATCTGAAGGAAGAAGGAATTGGAACCTGAATAGTTGCGGCCACCCACATTCTGCGGCAGTCCGGCATACCCCGATGCGCCGCCAATCCATCCCTGTTTCCATCCGGTATCCTTCATCTGCTGCATACGCTCAATCATCATTGCAGCGAAGCGGTCTATGGCCGCCTGTCCGCTGTTTCCCTGAGAGTCAGTTCCAGATGCCATAGCTGTCGTCATCCATTACCTGACGGTCCATCTGCTCGATGTCCGTCTGTTCCACATAGAACTCGGCCGATTCATCCGAAGGGTCAGTACCGTGTGACCGGCACCACTCCAGATAATCATCTGCATTCTCACTGTCCATAACAAAGCGGAGGAAACCGATTTTGCCCTCCTGCAGAAGCTCCACAAGCTCCTCATGATTCATTTTAGCTGACATATCTTATAGCTTTAGTTTATTACATAAAATTGATGAAACAACTCTGATTATGTTACATTTTCATAGAAGCCGATTTCTCCACCTTTGCGGTGTTGGCGGCAAGCATACCGGTTATCTCCGTATTCAGATATTTGGCTGCAATCTGTTCCCTTGTGGCCGTCTTTGTCTTGAAAAGCGAATAACCGTCATCAAAGGAGATTTCATGCCGGGAAGTCTGTCCCTTCTCTCCGAGGTCAACCGACACCTTCCACTTGTTGTCGTTCCTGTCCTTGGCCACACGCACACCCTTGGGGTCAACACCTTCAGGAAGCTGATACTTCTCGTATGCGGATTTCAGATGCAGACGTTCCCCGAAGTTCTTCTCAATAAGCTGGTTCGGAGTAGCCACCCTGTCAAAGTAGGCATTCAGGTCCTGGCGTGAAGCCACGGCAGACATGTTCGTATCCCCAACCTGAACATAGAACTTGTATTTTCCAAAGTCAGGACGCTGCTCGTCCTTCTCCTTATAGACATTGAACTTGTTTACGGTTATGGAACCGTCCGGTCCTGCAATCTCCATTGGCATACGGAAGGCTTCCTCAGATACCTTCGGCATCAGCTTTGTCGGATAGTAGCGTTCCATCAGCTGCGGTACCGTCATTTCCTTGTTCTGATAGGCAGCAAGGTCTGCTGCATCCATCTTCTGCGGCTTGAGCTGCTGTCCGTCAATCTTTGCGGTAAAGTACCATTCGGCAGGATTGGTGGTACTCTGGTAGGCATGGCCATGAGTTACCTTTTCACCGTTGGCTGTCACCATCTGCGGCTCACGGGGCTTTCGTTCCTGAGCTTTCTCCGTTTTCTGTTCGTCCTTCTTCTCGGTCTTTACCTCATTATCCGTCCCGGTCTCAGCTTTGGTTTCAGCTTTGGCCTTCGACTTCTTTTCCCTTGCAGGTTTTACATCAACAGTGTTCTCCACTGTTCTGTCAGGATTTTCCTGCACACCCTGTTCCTTTTTCTTCTTTCCCATATCTGTATTGTTTTGAATGGTTCTGTCATTATTCTCAGCCTTGTCCTGTCCGGTCTTCTTCAAAGAACTGTCCAGTGCATCACAGATTGCAACCCTTATTCCGGAACGTATCAGTTTGGGCAGATAAACGTCAAGTGCTGATTGAGGGAATGATGCAATCTTTACAGGTCTCTTGTAGTCAGGCAGCATCCTGTCTGTAATCTCGATGGCAAGCACTGCGGCAGCCTTGACGGCATCCTGCTTAAAGAGTTCATAGAAACTGTTCCGTCTGAACAGCAGCATGGCATCCGGATGCTTCTTCTTCAGTTCGTTGAACTGCCGTATGATACCGTTATCATTATCTGAATCTGTCTTTTTAGTCATAGGAATCAGTATTAGAGTTTAAGGCTGTTTGCTTTAGTTTCCTTCCGGGATGGAGAGAGTGAAATGGCACGCTCCATGGACTGTTTGTCCACCACCTTCTGATACTCCCAACGGTTCTTGTCAGTCATGACAAGGCCAAGGTATTCAGGATGAATCTCGTCATAGCGGAGCTTCTGCTGCCTTTCCCATTCCTTCATGTCTCCCTTGATAAGCTTGAATCCCTGCTGCTCCTTCAGGTCAATGCCGACTGAAACCTTCTTGCCGCCCACATTCAGTTCAACAGGTTTTCCCTCCCGTACCTGCTGCTTCTGCTGCATACCCAGTTCAATGTCGTTTACCTTCTCCATGTCCTTCAGACGCTGCTCCAGCTTGATGTCAGTGACACGCTTGTGAATGACGGATTTCGTTTCGGGATCAAGCTGGAGATACTGCTGAGTCTTTTCACCGTTCACATTGATCGCCTTCTGAATTACCTCACCTCTGGCCAGGCGTTCAACCTCCTGCTGAGTGAGATTGAGAATCTTGTTGCGTTCCCGGTCTAGTTCGGCACGTACCGGATAGGCAATAAGAGCCGAAGCACCGTTCTTGTCTGTAGTCATCTGAAGCTTCATCGGCATGGTGATGATGCTGCCGTTCCTTGCATTGATGGATACCTGCATGATGGGAGTCACTTCACCTGCCATCAGCTTCACCTTCACTTCCATGGGTAAGCTGTCCGCCTTTTCACGGTCGATACCCAGTATTGCCAGTTTTTCGTATGGCAACAAATCAGACTGATTTCTGTTGTGCATTTCCATATTACTGTAATTAAGCTGTTATATTTGCGGTTCTAACCGCCTGAATGCCACAAATGTATTCACGGCAATCCCCTGAAAAAGAAATGCGCAACACTATTCTGATTTCACTGCTTCTGATGCTACTGCCGGTAAGCGTATCGGCACAGTTCTATACGATAACCAGAGATTCGGCACTTCTGCCAACAGAAAGACAAAAAGAGTCTTATAACCGTGCAGGAAAGGATGTTACAGAAGGGAAAAAGAATAAGATGATGGTAAAGGATACCCTGACTGTCGGATCGGACAATCAGAAGAAATTGAAAAATAACAGCCGGAATAGTGACAGGAAAGCATCCCTAAAAGCAACGCAGCAAAATACAATCAAGGATAAAAATCAAGCTGAAAACAATCTTCCAAAACTTACTATTCCCAACCTTTATAAAGAAATCATAAGAAACAGAATCCTATACCCTAAAATCGTATTGGCCCAGGCTATACTAGAGACCGGATGGTTCCGTTCTTCAGTATGCCGGAACAAACACAATCTTTTTGGACTTACCAATCCACATACAGGAAAATACTATGAATTCAATCATTGGACAGAAAGTGTACGTGCCTATTATATTAAAGTACAATACAAGTATAAAGGTGGTAACTATCTGCTTTGGCTTGATGAAATTGGATATGCGGAAGATCCGAATTATATAATATCGATTATTAGCATATTGGATAAGTCACTATAAATAATGACTGTCGCTTAAATATAAAGTTCCATATTTATCATCATAAAAAATAAGTATATTGTATTTATTATTCAGCTTAAATTTCGATCAAACTTCTTTTTGAGTTCCTATCTTAAAATCACTATATTTGTGTTCAAAACAGATAAATATAGTTTTATGGAAGATTTAAATAGATTAAAACTAGTTTTGGTTGAGAAGAAAAAAACGAACAAGTGGCTTTCGGAAGAATTAGGTGTTAATAAAACTACTGTTTCTAAATGGTGTACAAATACATCTCAGCCAGATTTGCATACACTTAAAAAGATTTCTTTGATATTAGGTGTAAATATCAAGGATTTATTATGTGATACTTTGTAAAAATATTGTTAAAGCACTTAAAAATACATATGGCAAATTTTATAACTTGTTACGATAAAGACTTACTAGAAATTGCAGAATTTTTAAAGATACTTGTATCAAATAATGACTCCATTAATAACTTGGATTTTAATTTAGTACAATTTAAGAATCAAGAAATAGTATCTAAAGAATATGTCCTATATATAGGAAAGAAAAGTGTGAATAAGAAATCGAAAATGTTTAAAGATGTATATAATAAATATGGAATTCATATAGGCTATTATGGAAAGAATGCTTGGGTATATTGTGAAGATTTTAATTGGACTGAAAAATCCTACTTTAATTTAAAAGAGGATCTTATCATTATATTGAATGATTTGAATTTAAATCATAACGATATAGATGATGATATAGCCAAACAAGTAAAAAATATGAAAAATGGCAAAGACTGGGATAATGTGGTAAATAGTTGTAAGAACAATGAAGAAAGAATCCGTACAGCATGTGCCTGGATGTCAATATCTATTGCATCACCAAGCATTTTGGGGCCTATCGGATGGGTATTAGAATGGATTTTAAAGAAAATAAGGAATTATTTTTCTAAAGAAGAAAAAAGAAAACATCAATATTTATTGGCAATCGTTATCTTTTATCGTTTCTATTTGAATGAATTACTAAATATAAAAGAAGACAGTAATGATAATGCGAGGGAAGATACGCAAGACAGTAAAGATGCGGAAGACAGTAAAAAAAAACTTTAGAAACGGAATAAACTACTTTGTTAGTGAATTGGGTGTATATGTAGGAGCAGAAAGAACAAGACTAACTAATGGGGAATATTTAAATAGCATTCAAGTTGAAATTGATAAACTAACACAAGCTATGAATGATTTTAAAGGAAATAATAACCCTCAGTTAAAAGGATATATTGCAGAAGTCTGGCATACATATACACTAAATATTAATGCAGCTGCTAATCGTAGCACAGAAAGAGCATCAATGGTGAACTCAAATAAGTTAGGCTCTGTCGATGTCACTACTTGCTGGGGAGAAGACTATAGTCTGAAATATTACAAAAATGGTGCAAGCAGTGCTATGGCTCAAGGGCATCCATTAGAGTGGGCATATCAAAGATACATTCACAGTCTGAAGGATAAAAGTAATATCCCGAGTAGAAGGGATTTCCTATTAATGAATGGTATAGATCCTAATACTGATATGATGTTAGGTATGTATGAAGGTCAGGCTCGTCTTATACCATCGGATCAAATAAAAGATGCAATAGCTGCTTTAGATAAGCAAATATCAAAAGAATTAAATAATCTGAATAATCCAGATAGAGAGAAGATTGCTAAAATATTACAAGATGTTAGGTCTAAACTTACTGATCATATATCCTCACCTATTGGAGATCAATCAATGCCTCTAACAGAAAATGATGCTAAAGTAATTGCAACATTGAGTAAAGAAGGAAAATTTGATCCGAAAAGATATGATATAACTGTTGCTAAACAAGCAGATAGAATATATATATTTAAAAATATACTTAATGCTGGATTAAGTGCTGCTTGGATTTCAGCTCTTATCAAAATGCTACCTCATATTTATTCACTAATAAAAAATATGGTTAGCGATGGAAAAATGAGAGAAGAAGATTTATTAAATATCGGTAAATCAGGACTGTCTGGGGGATTACAAGGCTTTGTATTGGGAACAATTACTGCATCTATAACTACCTATGCAGAAATGGGAGAACTTGGTGATGCTTTGAAGGCTTTATCTATGTCTGAGAGTTTTGCTCCTGCTGTTTCTACTATTGCAGTTTTTGCATGTCAAGCTATTTATGATAGCTACAAACTAACCATTGGAAAAATATCAGAGGAAGAATTTGCAATAAAGACTGAAAGAAATTTATATATTGCAAGTGGAAGTATCGCAGGAGGATTAAGTTTACAATTTATTTTAGGTGTACCTGTTTTAGCTTATGCTATAGGTAGTTTTATAGGCTCTATTTTGGGAGGGCTCATTTTCACAACAAAAGAACATATAATGATGTCCTTATGTATTAAAGGAGGATATACTGTTTTTGGTCTTGTAAAGCAAGATTATTCATTACCAAAAGATGTGTGTAAAAAACTAGGATTTGATGTCTATGGTATAAGTGATTATGAATATGAAAAATATACAATGGAAAAATACGATAATGAAAAATATAAATTTGAGCATTATAAAAAAGAAACTATTGATGCTATTATATTGAAAAGAGGCGTTATAAGTTGTAGAAGAATAGGTTATACACTATAAATACAAAGCTTTCAAAATGGAAGAGAATATAAATATAGCAAAAGCAGAAGCTCCGGTGATATATACACCGCAGGAAGTGGCGTGTATATTCAAGGAGCAGCTGAAAGCTCCGGCCAGAGTAGTGACGATAGAGGGCGTTTACAGGTAGAACCCGAAATCGGGCAACTACTACGGCCACTTCTATGACAATGCTTTCACCAGAAAATCAAGGCTGCTCCAATCTATGTATAGGGTTGAGATAGCCTAAGCTAGTGGAACTTTATGTGGTGCTAGTGGCTATTATATTATTTTTGATAATTAATATGGAAAAGATTCAAGATATAACAAAAATGAAGCAATATGTTCTATCCATTATATCCGATAACTATAATGAAGGTTGCGGTGTAATGGTCGGAGATATGTTTATAACAGCAGGTCATGTAATATATAAATGTATAAACCCAAGCATAAGATGGAACGGTAAAAAAATACCTTTGATAAATCCTATTGTTTTTCACAATGATGAAAATATATCTGAGAGTTATGATATTGCGGTATATTCTGTTCCAAATGCCAATAGCCCACTGGTTCTTTCTAATATTGTTCCAGAAAAAGATGATGTATTGAAAAGCTGTAGTTGGCGTATGTTAGGAGAAGAATATGTAGAGTGTAATGCTGTAGTAAATGGATTAAAAGAAGGTAATTACTACGCGGCAGATACAGACAAACAGCTTAAATCAGGAAGTAGTGGCAGTCCTGTATTTCTGAATGGAGAAGTTGTAGGGATATTATGTGCTGGAAATTGTAATGATGATAATACACCATGTAACACAGAATGGCCATTAAATTTATGTGTATTCTTATCCTCAAAAGTAATTTTAGGGTTATTAGAAACGAACTAATTGCGGTAAACAGTAAAAATGGAAAAGATAACGATAAATACAGACGATGGTATAAGTGTAGAAGCAAGTGAACCAATAATTGTGTCAGCAAGTCGTGCTACAGATATACCTGCCTTTTATGCAGATTGGTTCCAAGAAAGGCTGCAGAAAGGTTATTCAGTATGGAAAAACCCTTTCAATGGGGTAAAATCTTATGTGGCATACGATAAGACAAGGCTCATTGTATTCTGGTCAAAGAATCCGGCTTCACTTCTTAATACAGGAGGATTATTGGACTATTTAGACAATAGAGGCATAAATAGCTATATCCAATTTACTTTGAATGACTATCATGAAGAAAAATTGGAAATGGGTGTACCATCTCTAAGTAGTAGGATGGATACATTCAAGAGATTGGTTGATAGATTGGGATATGGGAAAGTAATATGGAGATTTGACCCTTTAATATTAGCCAAAGGTTTGACAGTTGATGATCTCCTGGAGAAGATTTACAATATAGGAGTCAAATTGAACGGATATACAGAGAAACTTGTCTTCAGTTTTGCTGATATTTCGTCATATAAGAAGGTACAGAACAATCTCTATAAGAACAATATTCAGTATAGAGAGTTTTCACAGGAAGATATGATAGAGTTTGCTGCCGGGCTCGTGGATATGAACAAGGAATGGAAATTCGAATTGGCTACGTGTGCAGAAAAGATAGACCTGGATATGTTTGGTATCAAGCACAACAAGTGTATAGATGACGAGTTGATGATAAAATACTTCTCTGATGATATGCTGCTGATGAACCATATAGGAGTAGAAGTAACGAAGGATATCTTTGGGGAGATTAGCGTTGAATATAAGAAAAACAAGAAAGACAAAGGTCAGAGGAAAGTTTGCGGATGTATAGACAGCAAGGATATTGGAGAGTACAATACATGTCCGCATCTGTGTGAATACTGTTACGCAAATTCGAGTAAGGAGATTGCTAAACAGAATTATATAAAACATAGAGAAAATCCGCATAATGAAAATATAACTGGGAAATAAAGGTATGGGTAATTTTAGGAATGAAATATTAGACCTAGGCTATGACATAACCTTTGACTTGGTCAGGGATTGTGCGGTCAGGCAACTGTCTGTCTATTCACTCAATAAATTAGACAGCCTCTATAATGATCTTGAAAGAGGAAAAGGTATATTAGATGACGATGACCATCTTAATATGTATCTTAAGTGCTTTGGAAAAATGCACAAGGCTAAATTATTTGCTGCATTTGAAAGTACAGGCATAATAGATTGTCTCTTAAAAGAACCATGGGAAATAGAAATATATGATTGGGGGTGCGGACAAGGCACAGCTACAATATGCCTTTTAGACTATATAAATGAAAAAGGATTCAGTCCCAAAATATTGAGAGTAAATCTCATTGATCCATCTGAAAAGGCTTTGGAAAGAGCTAGATTCGTTTTATCAAAATATGAACTGCTATATGATGTGGAAATTAAAATTACAGCAAAGAAATTTGATGACCTGACAGTAGATGATATTGAAGATATAGATAGTAATGAAGTAAGAAAGATACACCTGTTCAGTAACATATTAGATGTTACAACTTTTGATCTTGCAGACTTTACACATTTGTTTCAGAAAAGTCAAATAGGATATAATCTGATAATCTGTGTAGGTCCATACTATTCAAACAATCAGAGGATGAATGACTTTATAGAGGCTATCAATCCTGATGCAAAATATGTAACATTTGAGAGAGGAAGAGGGCAATGGCTTAAAGAATGGACTATATCATTGAGGGTTGTCGGATACAAAGTGAAAAACATAGAACTGCCGGAAGATATAAGGAAGCGTATAACAGAGTCTCAGAAAAGGAAACAGTTGTTTGCTGGTTATATTTTGGATTGGGTGGATGGTACACTTAAAGGCTCTGAATATGAAGAATTGTCTAAACCTTTGATGAGAATGCTGGCCGCATTTGATGTAACATCAGATGTACCTATGGAATTGCCAGAAGATATAGATCCGGTATTGGCTGTAATGAATAACATCATAACAAGAGGTTTGCCAACAAGGGCAAGTGAATATATTGAGAAAATATTCTGCAACAGCTTTAAATTCTCTGAGTCGAATAAATCAGACTATGTTATAGAATATAAGGGAAAAGGTAAAGCTACAGCATTGGAGGTATTTGAGGCACTGCATGTAATAGACCCAAGATTTAGTACTTCAGATTATAACAAGGATATATTGGAAAGCAGCTTCGAGAAATCCTTTATAACAGGTATCCTAAATAAGACAGACAGTACTTATCTCACCCAGGTTCTTGAACCACAACGATGGCTATCCTCGATAATCAGGCTGCCAGACAATAATTTCGGCAAGGATCAGAGGGTCGATTTTGCATTGCAGATACCCTATCTGGATGATGGTATAAATAGCCTTGCCGGCTTTATAGTTGAGATAGACGGTAAACCTTATCATTCAGATATTATTACACATATAAAAGACACTATAAGAAATGGTGCAGCACAAAAGAACAATTGGGACACCTATAGGCTAACTGAAAGCAACAATATATCATTCGTTCAGAATTGGGAGCAGGAAAACAGATATTCTTGTTATTTGCAAACTCTGAGAAAGAATTATGAGAGAAGACTCGAAGGTGAATGGAAAGATATTATTCAATCTGTTCTTTCACCATTCGCCATAGCTAGAATGAAAGTTCTATTGATACAGGCTATGATAACAGGTCGGTTGAACATGGATTCGCCAAGATGGGATATAGTAGTCATTGAACGTGACGTTCCTTGTGCAGCATTGGCTATCGAGGAACTAAAGAAAATGTACGAGAACCTTTCTTCCTTGAAAGGAGAAAAGAAAGAACTGCCTGAGATAAATCTAACTATCATATCAAATAAAGAGTTTGCAGATTCTCCTTTACATGGAGCTAATAGGCCTCTTTTAAAAGAGCGTAAGAATCATGTATATGACCTATGTATAGATATATCCATGCTTCTGAGGGACAAGATAGATTGTTATCCTATTGAAAGTAAAAGCAAAACCTATTATGTAGTTCGCTCTGCACATTATCAGAAAGTACAAAAGACTATTCTTACTTCTGAAAACATAGAATATTTGCCACTTGTCAGCAAGACAAAAAAGGGAGAATATGTTGAAATATCAGCAGCAAAGGAAAAACTAAAATATTTTCTTAATAATATATTCAGGAAGAAGGATTTCAGGCCTGGCCAGCTGCCTATATTGAGCCGCATTCTGAGCAACAAGACAACAATAGGGTTACTGCCTACAGGTGGAGGTAAATCGTTGACTTATCAGTTGGCTTCAATGTTGCAACCAGGAGTGACAATTGTAGTTGACCCTCTTATCTCATTGATGGTGGATCAATATAATGGTCTGATGGGAAATAGAATAGATGCGTGTGCTTGTGTAAACAGTACATTGACAAGAGAAGAAAGAAGCAAGAACCTTGGAAAACTCCAAAATGGCGAACTTCAGTTCATTCTTCTTTCACCAGAGCGTTTCATGATGGAAGAGTTCAGAAACAGCCTGTGCACTATGTCTGATAAGAATCATGTATATTTTGCATATGGTGTAATAGATGAAGTACACTGCGTTTCGGAATGGGGTCATGATTTCAGACCAGCATATCTGCAATTAGGTAAGAATATGACAGACTTCATGACAACAAAAGCTAGTGTAATGAATCTGAATGGTGGTAATATACCTATTGTCGGATTGACAGCGACAGCATCTTTTGATGTTTTGGCTGATGTTGAAAGAGAGCTGACACTTGGCGGAAGGCTTAGTGTAGACAGTGATACTATTGTTCGTCCAGAAATGGAACAGAGAAAGGAACTGACTTACAAGATAGTACCTGTACGAACAGATTTCTCAGCTATGATGAATGACGAAGAGCCTTATGTATTAAGAGCATATAGTGAAAGGGAAATAAAAGAAGCTGTTATAACAGCAAAGAAGGCTAAAATACTAGAAATATTGGATGAAGTTCCAAAAGATCTATGTGAGATAAACCTTACTAATAGAGATACAGCTATAAAGGATTTTTACCCGGATCTGTTTTATGAAAAGGGTGATGATGAACTTTATCAAAATGCCGGTATTGTATTCTGCCCTCATGCAAAAGGAACCTTTGGAGTTAAAGATTCTGTGTTCAGTCTTAGTATAAGACCTGGTATCGCATCCTTCCTTCATGAGAACTGTATGGATATGGAGATTGGAACATTTGTTGGAGGAGACTCACCTGATGGCGATATGCAGGCATTCAAGGAGAACAGGCAGAATCTGATGGTTGCAACCAAAGCCTTTGGTATGGGTATTGATAAGCCGAATGTCCGCTACACTATAAATGTGAACCATCCGTCTTCTATAGAGGACTATGTTCAAGCAGCCGGAAGAGGGGGAAGAGACAGGAAAAATGCCATATCTTATGTGCTATTTGATTCAACAGAGTACATTGAATTATCTATAAATAATATAATAGATATACTTACTAAGTGTGAACTAGGTCAACAGATTAATTGGTTATGGAACTACAGGGATAAATTCGTGTTAGCCGAAGACTTTATTGAATTGTGTAAGCAAAATGGATGTTCAGAAAGAGAAGCAAAAGCAGTAAAGGACAGTGCTCAGCCTTATTTTGAGAATGTAGACAGAAACATTGAGTTATTCTTTCATAATAATTCGTTTAGAGGGGCTTATAAGGAGAAACTTATGTTGTATGAAATGACATACAATATAATGAATGTGCAAACCCGTAACATAATGGCTGTTCAGGAGAGACTAAGGGAAGAGGTTGGAGATGAAGAGATTACCCTAAAGCTGAATAATGATAGAAATTCTATTGTGGTATTATCAGAGGGTGGTAATAAACAATATGGATATTTGCTCCTTGAAGGATTAAGGGATACATACAGATACTCTGATTATCCAATTGAGAAGAGTACCTTTGTGCTGAGTGTTCTAAAGGATATTTTAAGTGAATATCCGGATTTTTCGGCCAATTGGCTGAATAAACCTCAAACAGGGTTAAAGACTGACGAAGGTATATATAAGGCAATGGATAAAATAGACAAGGATGGGTATACATATGTAACTGTTACCTGGACCAATCAGATAGATACAGACCCTGAGGAATATAAGAAAAAGATTATCAAGACAGCCAATGAAATAGCTGACAGATATGGATGGAACAGGATAGATGAAGTCCGATATGGTAATATGAGACTTGAAAATATAAATGACTTCATATCCCTATTGAATGAAATATCCAAAAAGTCAAATGATTCAAATTGGTTAATATATCACGCAAATGAAGAACTTTACAAACCTCTTAAAAGGCTATTCTGGAGCAAACGTGACAAGGATGATACAGATAAAGCTATTTATCGTCTTTCCTGTATAGGATTAGTAGAAGATGTAACCATTGATTATCTGTCACAGACTTATAGCCTAAAGATAAAAAAGAGGAACGAGGGTGAGTATTATCACCATCTTCAAAGATTCTTTGAGAAGTATTATTCTCCTGAGAGAGCTGCACAAAAAATGGTAGAGGTAAGGAATTATCGGTCTAAAACAGAAATCGACAAATGTATAGGATACCTGACCGGCTTTGTGTATGATACTTTGGCAAAGAAAAGAAGAAGGGCTATAGATGATATGCGTTATGCCTGTTATGAGGGCATAGGCAATGGCGTCGAAAGTCTTAAGGAGTTCATTCATTTATACTTCAACTCAAAGTATAACAGAAAGGGATATGAAATTAATGGTGAAAATTATTCGCTAAGTGATGATGTAAATACTGATAAAAGGAATGATGTGGAACTTGTCGAAAAATATATAGAGGCAATAAGAATTGATGACTCTGGAAGTGAAGTAGATAATGTTAAACATCTATACGGAGCTGTATTGATAAATTTAAGAGACCATACAGATAATTTCTCACTCCATCTATTGAGAGCCTATTGTCTTGCCTTTTTGGGAACAGGAGAAAATGAAGTCCTGCTAAACGACTTTAAAACCAGCCTTTTAAATGAGGGCTTTAAGCAAATGATAAATATTTATGAGACAGAAATGATATTTGCTTTCTTTGATAAATACATTCGTATTATAAAGGAAATATGTCATGATGAATGGATTAATGATTATCTAAAAGAAGTAAGAAGTAAATTATCACTGGCCATATATGGTAGTTGGTTCATAGATTTTGCAGAAGAATATACAAAACAGTAAATATATTAAACAATGGAGGAAATAAATAACATATTAGAGTCACTTAGAAGGGCTTTGCAGAATGTAGATTCTGCACGTGTACAAACTGAAAGAACTGTAAACGCATATAATGATCTTCAGGAAACTGTCAGAACATATATATTGTCAATTGAGAACAGCGTGGAAGCATTGAACCAAATGCTTACTATTTATGAAAATAGTAAGACTGAAATGGAAAATAGTGTTTACAATGCGGTAAAGACAATATTAGATAAGAGCAATGAAGTTAAAACTGATTTCGAAAGGTCTGTTCAATCATCTATAAATACTTTCAATAGAGGTATTGAAGATAATCTGAATAATCTGAGAACAAGTGTTTCTGAACTTTCAGAAGAGAATAGTAAGTTGATTAATCTAAAAAGAGATATTGATTCTCTTTGCCAAAAACTCGATGATTTCAAAACAGACATCAAAGGTGTTGAGAAAAAACTTGAAAAGGGAATTACAGATAATACTAGCCTTCTAGGTAGTTTATCTAATGAAACAAAAGTTATCGGTAATAATGTGAATAGAAGTTTTGATGAAATGAAGGCTATGTATTCTGAAGGGAATAAGAAACTTCATAATATGATAGTAGTCAATGTTGTGTTACTAGTGATAATTTTAGTTTTAATGTTTATCAAATAATTATGGGAATGTTTGATTTTTTATTCAAGAAAAAGAGAGAGCAAGAACGTCTAAAGGCAGAAATAGAGGCAGAACGCGAGCGCAAGCGTTTAGCCGAAGAGCAGAGAATTGCAGAAGAACGTGAAAGACGATTGGCTGAAAATAGAAGGAAAGAAGATGAAAGATTGGCAAAACAAAAGGAAGCCAATAGTAAAAAGTTTCAGATTTTAGATTTCTTTCTTGATTGTTCTCATTGGAGAGAACAAGACATTATTCTTCAAAAAATGCCATTGGCATTACCTGTAAAAAGAATCGATGTAGAAAAAGATGATGATATTGTAGAAAAATATAAAGTTAATAGGTTGCCTAAACTTATATTAGTTGATTTAAATGGTAAAGAAATAAAACGATGGGTTGGAGTTACCCAATCAGAAGAAATAAATAACTTCTTGTATAATAATGGGTATGTAGAAAGGCCAATGCAAACTGATGAAAGTTTAGATGGTAGCGATATTAATGAAAGAATAAAACAGTTGGATTTAGATTTATCAGGACAATTTTTTGTGGAAAGTATGGCTAATGATTTCAGTTATGTTCCATGTGCATCATTATCAAATGAGTTCCCTATAAAGGAAATGCAGAAGCAATATATTCATTATTGCCTTATGGCAAAATCAAATCTCTCTAAGGATATTGTCATGAAAGGAGCAGATCCTTTTATGAGTGCTATGAAAGAACATGTAAAGTCATATATATCAAGCAAAAATAACAGGTTAAATTCTGCGATGAAATATTTGTATGAATTACAAGATAAAAAAATCTTGATCCATCAAATAGGAATGTTAGCTATGCACGCTAATTTGAAGCGAGTTAATGACATATCAAATCTAACAAAGGATGATTTTCAAAATGCAATGAACCCTGAGCATGTTTCATTAGCATTAGGCTTGTATGTTTACTTTACAATATTGGTAAATAATAAATTAACAGCTAACGATTTTAATGAATTATTTGTTGAATCATGGATAAGTTATTATGGGGAATGCCAGACAAGAATCATGATGTTAAAAATGAATGGAAATAGATGGAAAAATTGTTTTAATGGAGTTTTGTTAGATGATTAATAATATATACAAATTGGGAAAACAGTGTGGAAGCGACAATGCTTTCACCAGGAAAGCAAGGTTGCTCCAGTCTATGTACAGAGTGGAGATAGGCGAAGAGGAAGGATTTGGGCCTACAAGAGCCTCCAAGCGAAAATACGGGAACATGATCAGTGGTGGTGATGTGTCCGGAAAGAACTTCCTGATGAAGGAGACTTTTGAGTATGCCCAAAAAAGAGTGGCCGAGAAAAGTAAAAATGAGACAATAGATGGGTTCAGGCTGTTCAACAACCTGCTTTCGAGCCAGCCGATGGCATTCAACCTGTTCCATCCCCTGATGATACTGTTGAAGCAGGAACCGGCAATGGTTACGCTTGCGGTGAGGTCGGTCTTCAGGAACTTCCCGGTATTTGAGGTAACAGAAATCGGTCTGGAGTTTATTCCTACACCGATTGAGAACTATACGAATGACAAGTCTGCCATGGATGCGTATATCCGATTCATGGATAATAAGGGCGGCAAGCATATCATCGCCATCGAGACGAAATATACGGATGTGCTCGGAGTGAACGAGGCCAGCCGTTGTGAGGAGCAGAAGCAGATGCTCGTTGATACCGATCTGTTCAGTGCGGACTTTGAGGAACTGCTGATGGGAGGTAAAGTAAAACTTACGCAGATTTACAGAAACCTTTTGCTTACAGAGCGGTACAGGATGGTCGAAGGACTGAAGGACTCGTATTCTGTGGTTCTTTCACCAAAGGAACATCCGTCAACTGAAGAGGAAATCAGTTCGGTTTTGGAGTATCTGAAGCCACAGTATGCCTATAAGCTGAGTGCTGTTACCCTGGAGGATTTTGTGGATGCGATGATACAGTATCTGCCTGAGTATTATGCCCAGGTTTATGAAAGATTCAGGGGGAGATACCTGGAGTTTTGGAAAATAGAATAAAAATTGTTAGAAATATTGAGAATTGTATGAAAGTATTGTCTATAAAGCAGCCATGGGCGTCTTTAATATGCGCTGGAATAAAAGATGTAGAGAATAGGACTTGGAAACCTAAAAACAATCCAGGCAAAATATTAATTCATGCTAGTTGCAAAAAAGCACCTTTTAAACAAATGTCTGAAGATATTAAAGCTGAAATATATAATGCTCAATTATGGGGGTGGATACCTCCAATAAAAGAATTACCAAAGTCCGCTATAATTGGTTATATAGAATTGAACGGATTTTCAAATGATTTTAGGTCTATTTGGGCTCATGAACAATCAGTAAAATGGATTATTAAAAATGCTTTTTTATTTAGGGATATTCAGTTAAAGGCTGCAGATGACGGCTGCAGAATCTTGCGAGACTCCTATAAATGCCAGAAAA
>CANQSM010000085.1 GCA_947626525.1 uncultured Phocaeicola sp.
AGTTTTCTGGCATTTATAGGAGTCTCGCAAGATTCTGCAGCCGTCATCTGCAGCCTTTAACTGAATATCCCTAAGTATTTGACAGCTTGCTTTGCTTCGTCCTCAAATATGTCAAGATGTCGATAGACAGTATTAGCCATGTTCTGACCATTCTCATTAATAGTCCTTCCAAGTTCCTCTAATACTCTCTCTGCGGTTTCATAATCACTTAATGCCAACTTCCAACAGGATGCACCTAAATACGCATTAGCCCAAGGTGCATTATTATTGATAATAGAATAATATTTGTGAACTTCTTCATATTGTTTGCTCTCGAACAATCTCTCTCCCTCATCGATGTAAGAATAAGAATAGACACTATCTGGGGAATATAAGCTGAATGTGTCCAATTCATGTGTCCTGACCAAGAAATCATGACCGTTCTCAGACAGAATCACTTTATTAAACTTACAAGGAACATTTGTGTATTCCGTTGTATTCGCAATATTGATAGCCCCATGTTTTAGAATACCTTCCACTTTTTGAGTTACATAACATAGTCCTGAATTTGTAGTGTTTATCTCCGAATATTCTGTTGGTATTATCGCTGTTCCATCTTTTGATAACAATCCCACATTGTTTGCGCTTACTGTTGAATATTCTGATGCATTTTGATTTTTATCTATATTGGAGATTGCTAAATAAGCATCAACAGAATAACAATCATGTAAAGTACCTGAAAATTCAGAAATCACAGTTCCATTCCGATCTATGAAAAAATAAGTACCACTATTGTCTTTTGCGACAAAACACCCTTTATTGCCAGCAAAATAGCAATTCTCTGTTGAGTTATAATATCTACTACGTTCGTAGCCTTTCTTACGTTCTGGTACATATTCAATAGATGTATATTTTTTCTGTGAAGGAAAGGTGTCTGGGATAATAATATTTCCCAAAGAGTCGGCTATCATGGAATCACCATCTTTTGTCCAAAGAACTATATACGCATAATTGTCTCTCCAACTTCTCTTAAAGTAAGCATCATTTAATCCATACTCTTTTTTTAATGACTTCAAGAGTCTTTTCTCCTGCCTGTTATTCTGAGCCATTATAGGATTACTATAGAAAAATGCCATTAATGCTATAAAAATAATGTTCTTCATAATAGATAATATTCTTTTATTCCACCCATTTTGCTACACGAATGCTTGCCTCATACAATATGTATAAAGGAATTGTTACAAGTATAAGTGTCATCAAATCTGGAGGGGTAATGATTGCAGCCACTAACATAATAAGAATTAAAGCATGTTTGCGATATTTGGCTAATAAAGCAGAATCTACAAATCCGAGTTTTGTTAAAGCAAAAACTATGACAGGAAGTTGGAAGACAACCCCCATGAGCAATGTCAGCGTTGTGAATGTGCTTACATAGGAATCAAGTGTGATAGTGCTATGAACTCTTTCTGCAACACTGTATGTCCCCAAGAATCTGAATGAAATAGGAAACAATACATAGTAACTCATCAAAACACCAAAGATGAACAGAAGGTAAATAACCACAACAACCTGTACGGAGTACTTTTTTTCGTTCTCATATAGCGCAGGAGAAACGAAACGGAATAACTCATACAAAATATAAGGTGATGCTCCCAGTAAACCAAGATATATAGCGGTGGTAATGTGGGTCATAAACTGGCTTGACAGGTCCGTCGCTATCAAATCTACATGGTATTTCTCAAAATGGAAATCATAAAAACCTATCGACTGTATAACTTTCTCAATCCAATGATAGGTTATAAAATCCCATTCGCTCGGAGCAAGCAACAACTGCCAAGTCATATCCTTAAAACAGAATACAACTATAGCAAGCACGCCAGCTACCCTAATGATGCGGAAGAGCATCTGGCGCAACACCTCTAAGTGGCCACCGAAGGTCAACAAGTTTTGGCTTTCTTTTGCCATTACTCAGTACCCTCTTCTTTTGAAGAATGTGTTGTCAATTTAGACTCTGTACGAGAATTTGTTACTTCAGGGTCTTTATCCGTTTGCTCGCTACCTTCATCTTTGACGTTTTCTTCCACATCCTTAACACCTTTCTTAAATTCTTTCACACCCTGTCCAAGCCCACGCATCATTTCTGGAAGTTTTTTGCCTCCAAAAAGCAAAAGAGCCAAGCCTCCGACAAGAAGCAATTCCGTTGTACCAATAAATAACAATTGTGTTGCCATAGAATTTATAAATTATAAATGGATAATTATTAATCAATTATAGCCTTTACCCTTACATTCGGGGCATATTCCCTTTCCTCTGCAATCTTGACATCTGCCAGTATTATGGCAATATGAACATGACGCATCTTTGTTTACACCATAACAAATGCTACACTTCCCCGTTCCTGAGCAAATATAGCATATCCCCGTTCCAAAACAGGCATAGCATGTTTCGCCAGATTCATCTTCTTCACAAGAACTGAATGAAGCGGAACAAAGCCCTATACACAACAATAACAATATGCTTTTCATACAAACATCTTTTACACAACTAGATATATCTCACATGTATCAAAGTTTATTTCCCAACTACTGTTTTCCGCAGACTCCCATTGGTATTTTTCTGCCATTCTATCCCACCAGTTTTGGAATTTAATACCAGTGTCCCCCAAGTCTTTTACGAGTTTTTCATACAACTCTTCATTATCACTTGTAAGAATGTTTGCTAACTCATTTAATCCGTTGCGACGTTCGAAGAGAGTCTGAATCTCATTACGCTCTTCAGGAGTCACTTTGCCTATTAGTTTTTTTGTTGTCATTTAATCGTTATAATCTATTTTTCTTTCTATTGTTTTGATTATTTGTTTTTTAACATCGACTTCTTCTTTTTTGACCCAATTACTATGGCTGTCAAATGCTATGTATCTAAAGTATCTGTCACCAGAATAGTCCTTAATCCTTATAGGAAAACCATTTTCAAGCCACATTTCAACATTCCACATATCTCCTTCTGATGGTGTTGTTATTGAAACATGGTTGTTTGCAATGATATATTTCCGATAATAACCATTTTCACTGAGTCTCTCTATAATAGTACTATCATTTACATATTCTATTTCTAAATTTTTAGAAGTAGCCTTACCGTCATGCAACATATATAATGCAGCCTTGTCTATACCGTTCTTTATTTTTTGTTCCTCTCTTTTCCAATTTGAGGCAGGAGAGCCATTCGGTGTCATAGAACCATATGACGTATAGACACAATTCATCTGAACCATAGAATCCATATATATTATATCAGTTCTTCTACAGGTAACATGATAATTATACCAGCCGTTGCTTGGAGTGCTGGTTTGGCTTGAATAATTCACAAATCGCCCATTGTCAAATATTACATTTCCATTAATAATACCAGAGCCAATGAAACCAAAGTGTTCGTATATTTTTGAATGGACACATGGCTCGCACATAAATCTAAGATTTAAAAAGTGAAGTGTTTGATTAAGGAATCTTTTTACATAATCCTCATGATTTCCAGTACCATCACAATCGACACATTTAGAAGACCATTTTTTTATTCCTCGACATTTTGTACATACCCAGTAGTCTATGTCGTGCTTCATACGATATTGAGATATATTTGGTGACTTCCCCGTGCCGGCACATGCAGAACACTTCTTTTCTATAGTGCCTCTTCCTTTACAAGTTGGACACGCTAATCTTGTGGTGTCCACCCCTTCGTTTGAGGAAGCACCTTCGTCGTAGTTGGTGCGAACACAAGCAAGTTTTACTGAATAATTTTGAGAATCTAAGTTAAAAGCACTATTTGCCTTTGATTGGGGTATAAAGAACAACCATACCAATGATAGAAATTTTATTGATTGCATTAGTGTCTCCTGTTTAGCACTGGGTTACTTATTAGCAACCCAGTGCATTCTGGTTAGTATTGATTCTGCTGTATCTGCCCATGACTGCGTTGTATTTCTTGGGTAAGGATTGGCTGAGCATAACGTTTTGACTTTACTGGAAGAACATAGTCTTTTACTGTATTGAAATCAACTTCCCCATTATCTATCGCATAGAATGTACGGTGCAATTCAACGTCATCATCAGGAGTCTCATTGTATGCGAAACGACGTATATCATACCAACGCATCAAGAAGGGAAGCTCACGACGACGTTCTTTTAAAATATCAGTCAGAGCCTCTCTTTGGTTTGTAGCAAACAAAGAATAGTCTGAACCATCAACAAAACGCGAGGCACGTAGAGTCTGGAGAACAATCATAGCTTCACTCCATGAACCCTGACGAGCCAAAGCTTCTGCTTTTGTAAGATACATTTCAGCAACAGTTGGTGATGCACCCAAAAAGACATCCATTTGTTGTCCCCACTGATTCCTAGATGAGAAAAGGTGATAATTGCAGACATCATTAAAACCATAGAGCCAATAATCAATGAGACCATTTTCGACGAATAAGTTAATGTAACGGAGATCATCAGCCTTGTCATATAAGTCTGTAAGTTCTTTGGATGCTATAAGATTTACTGTAGCTGTTACAGTATAGAATTGTGGATAATATAATTCTTGATAAGATACAAACTGATTAGGGCCATAGTTGTATGTTTCGCAGAATGTGAGAATATTGTCATTACCCTCCTTAGAGTTATCTTCCTCACCATAATCTTCATTGTTCCATGAGCCACCACCTTTATCCAAATCAAAAGTAGTTAACTTATTGTAATCCAACAATGTCGCAGTTTTACTTTCCAATGCTTCTCCTGCATATTTTTCCGCTAATGCATACTCACAAGTAAACAAATAAAAACGAGCCAACAGAGCCTTAACAGCAGGTTTAGAAACGAGCCAACGCTCATCCTCAGAGACGTCTATACGAGGTGATTTCAGTGCTTCCTTCAAGTCTGCCTCAATAAATGCATATGTATCTTTCAATGTTGCCCGAGTCAAATTCTCATCTGTATGAATAGTTTTTTTTAGAGGTAACCCCAACGCCTTAAGATTCTCAGTCGCATACGGTAAACAATACACATTAGCAAGCTCCCAATATGCCAAAGCTCTAACAAAATGAGCATGTGCGATATATTCAGCCCGTTCTTCATCTGTTATATCTGTAATATTTTCAATATCATTTAGGACTGCATTAGCCGTGAAGATTTTATTGTATTGTCTTGTCCAAAGTTCATCACTCATGAATACATCAAGACCTTCTGGCGCCCAACTCATTCCGCTTAATGAAGGAACATCAAGATATCCTAAGGCATCAAAAACTTCCATCGACATTCCGTAGTCATCTGTTGAAGCAACCAAAAAATCAACAGGTGTATAGTAATTGCTACTATTTGCAAACAGATTTCTAACCTGTTCTCCACGATTTAAGACCTCATTGTCGCCACGACTTGGCACTTCGTCAAAGAAATCTCCACATGATGAAACGACTGGCAACATAGCCAAAAGTCCTAAATTGCATATTATATGTTTCAGTTTCATTTCTGTTATATTTTAAAAATTAATATTTATTCCAAATTGCCATGCTGTCATAGGAGCATAGTCAATACCCGGCAAATATTCTGGATGATAGTGCTTAGAGTTTGCTGACCATAATAATCCCACATTTTCACTCTTGACAAAAATGTCTGCTTCCTTTATTTTTAGTTTTGATAAGAAGGAACGAGGGATATCATAATTCACAACAATTTCCTTACAATAAATATAAGATGCATCTTCTACAGAAGTATTCATAAAGGGCGAATATGTATTCCAGAACATATATAGCCAACCATCAACATTAACACCTTCTTCTATTGTGCCAGGCATTGGAATTGCTGCTGTTCCATTGATTGCATCTTCAACCTGAGCATTGACAAATATCTTACTATATCCAGTTGGAGTTACAAAGTCAAATGTAGGCATCTGTACCTTATGTCCAAAACGTCCACTAAATAGGGCGGATAGCTCAAAATTAGCAAACCCCACACGAAGTTGAAAACCTAATGTGTGAGGCGCGACCTTGGTGCCTTTATAAAACATCAACTTTTCCGGGTCACCGTAAAATAAAGAGCGATCATCAATGCGCAAAATGTTTCCATCAACATCACGAACTTGTGGAACTCCATCTTCAGCAAGCCCTGCATAATCAAAAGTAAATATTGGATACATAGCATATCCTTCTGCATACGATGTGTTTAGATAGCCAGACAAGTCTGTCATTGCCCAATTTAACTTGGTAATTTTATTCTTGTTGTATGAATATGTCAAGTCCGCACCTAATTGAATTTTTCCAATTTTTGTACGACCGTGTAGCGAGGCTTCAAAGCCAGTATTCGTAATATGTGCATTATTGAGGACTTGCTCTGTCATTCCAGTTGCTGTAGGCATGTCTGTCCTACCTAACAAATCATCACCGTATTTTCTATAAAAATCGAATGCCCCCCAAATCTTGCGTTTTAGCAACGAGAAATCTAAACCTATATTTGTCGTTGCCGTCTTTTCCCATCGCAACATATGATTACCATAGTCACTAATATAAGATGGATAAAGTCCTGTAGCTGCATCCATAGAAGAGGAACTTGAAACCGTTACCCTCGCAGATGAATAAGATGAGGTGTTTCCCGTCTTACCATATGTTATTCTTATCTTCAACAAATCTAATATGTCGTTGTTCTTTAAAAATTCCTCACCTGTAATATTCCACATAGCACCAATCGACCAAAATGGCGACCAGCGATATTTTGCTTTGCTAACTATCAGATTGGATGCATCACTTCGAGCACTTGCAGTCAATGTATAGCGATTGTTATATGTGTAAGATGCGTTACCATAGATAGAAACAAAACGATTATTTTCAAACGATTCCGACAAATATTGTTTTCCATTCTCAGGTAAGCCAACTATCAAATCATCATAACCTGCGAGTGAAGGGTAATAACCAAAAGCAGGTGTTATACCAGCATATGTATATGGCAAATTCCAAAGATGACGTTTGTATTTTGATACCTCTTGACCTAAAATTGCAGACACATCATGCTTATTAGCAAAGGTACGGTTATATGAAAGGTCATTACGGAACACCCAACTTTCAAACTTTCCCTCTTGTTTATAACTTATTGCTCCCATTGGTAATGCAGAATTGCCTATAACACTTCCGTCCCAATCAACGGGGGTTAAGTAGTCTACATTCCATCGGGTAAAGAAAGACTCTTCTCCATAAGTGGTTTTTGTATTAAACCTATTGCCCTCATACTGCAGTTTTGAATTGAAATCTAATCCTTCAACAATATTCCATTGTAGCCCAATTTGTGTGCGGTAGTTAAGATTCCTCTTTTTGATATTGGAATTACGTGCTTCTTGTAAGATATTATAGTCTAAGTTACTATATGACAACTGTGATGTATCAAAATAGTTTGCTACCACATCTGGATTAACTATGCCTACTTGAGAAACATAATTCCCGTTTTCGTCTAAAAGCATCTCATAAGGAGAAATTTTAGTCAAGTCATATTCATTTATTGCAGAACTATTGGCTTTCGAATTTTGAAAATGCAATCCAACATTGATAGCCACATGCTTATTGAAACGGTATTTGTTATTCCAGTTAACCATGAATTGGCTGTTGTCTCTTCCTATAAAATCCCCATAATCATATTGATATTGAACAGATAAATTTGACTGATAGCCACCATTATTATATCCGATAGAAGCATTCGTCTGTGATGTTACAGGCGATTGAAGCATATATTTCTTTATCTGTTTGCGATTATCTAACAAAGCCAAACGATTTAATTCAGCATTCACTTCATCAGGTGACATGATACCGTATTGTCCTTTGTATAAATATAATTCAGCCCATGACACAGGCTCGCGTAAGCTATATTGGTCACCATAATACATTGAAGTATCCCAGCCGCGTTCTGAAAGTATGCGAAGATAATTTATTGTATTTGCAGAATTGGCTTGATTAGTAATTTGGTCAACATCTCTTTTACCAGAAAAAGAGAGTTGAGTACCAGCTTTTACTTCTAGTTTTTGTCCATTGCTAGTACCACCTTTTGTTTTAATGACTATTACACCATTTGAAGCTCTTGCCCCCCAAATTGACGCAGCGGCTGCATCTTTCAACACTGTAACACTTTCAATGTCGTTTGGGTTAATTTTTTCTAAAGCTGTCAGTGCCGAACTTCGAGAATATTGCCAGTCAGGGACATCAATAATGGGAAATCCATCAACAACAATTAAGGGTAATTCATCTGCATACATCGTACCAACACCTCGAATTGTAAAACGTGTACCACCTCTTCCATCCGATTGCCCTTGCATACCAGCTACTATACCATCGAAAATAGCCGATGTCGACAGCGTGTGACGTTTCTCAACCTCTTTACTTGATACAATATCATAACTGCCTGCCGCACGTTCACGTGAAATTGTACGATATCCAGTCACGACAACCTCGTCAAGATTTGAGAGACTGTCAATTGGATTTGTTTGTGCAGAACATGGCAAAACTGCACAAAGAGATAAAAACAATAATATTCTTGGCTTATTCATATATCAATAATTTTCTTTATGGAATTTTATTAGTTCTTTCTGCATAGCCTCATAATCCCATTTGTCTCTTCTATCGAATGGATCAAGGTAATCAATTTCATTGATTTCTGATGGTTCTTTTAACGTTGAGACAACCTTTGGATTCTCCATTAACTTTCTGGATGCATTTCTTTCTAAATGCGCAATAACACATTGCTGATGCGATGGGGTATTGACTTCCAAAGTTGTTTTTTTATTTAGCCATACACAACGTTTGCATTGATAAGAATCACAATGAAGACAAATGGGAGCATAATCGAGACGATATAACTGCGGATTTGGAATGTTTATACCTTTGTACACATCACCTACGGATGAAGCATTATCTATGTAAAATGCAGGGCAAATATAGAATTCTCCATTGGGTGCCAATGTAATGTTTTTCCAACCAGCATCACAATTATTCATAACCGATAGTTCCAATCTGTCGGTCAGTAGATTACATTGAACATGATTCCCCTCACAAAAGGCATTGCTAACTTCATCAGAAAGGAATCCGAGAATCTTTCTATATTTCTCATAATCATCCTCACCAAAACTCTCCATGTCCGTAAAAACAACATTAAATCTTTTCGTTTTAGGTAAAACTGTTTTTAACATGATATGTCGATCAAAGAAATCGTCTTTTGATGTTCTTAGAACATAACTTTGAGTTTTTGAAAATTGGAAATACTGTAGAGCAGTCCAATCATGTAGGACAACGACATCTGCAGACGTAACAAGTTCCTTGTCTTTACACAGCGAAGATACAATGTCATTGTGGTCTATTGAATTTATAATCTTTTTATATTCTTCCGTCAATTCTTCATCTGGATATACAAATTGAATCATTAAATTCTCCTTCATTGCCAATATAATACCCGCTTTCAGGTCTTCTATACTTATTAGTTTTGAAACCTTATTACAATTATTATAATGACAATATGAAGTACTTGTATCACATAGTTGAATAATCAAATACTGTATCATATCATTAGCATTTATTATTGAGTGTATTTGGAACCGCTATTGTGCTTTGTGATTCATTTTCCAACTCTAGCTTGCGGTATAGTTTGTTCCAGTAGTAATTATTGGCTCTAACACGGGCTTTGTGCATTAAACAATTAGCCATTGAACGTTCAAATATTGTATCTGTCTCTGCTGAGTCATAGTTTTCTCCAGAGCACCAACCACATCCACCAGCAACTTCACATTCTAGACATTCTCGTTTGCATTGCGTAAATCGATCTAATGTAAGAAATGGTCTTAGTTTGTTTTCATCAATACCATCATTCATATTCCCAATAATGAGTGCTTTTTTGTTTCTTAGCGAATATTGGGCAAAACGAGTACATGGATAGAAATTTCCTGCGGCATCTATTGAAAACATTTTACCTGCTCCACAAAAGTTGTGGTTTTCCAACAACACACTTACAGGTTTGCCTATTTTCATTGAGAAAAAAGAGCATGTATATTTTTTATATAATTCCTTTTCTATTATTTGATCAGCCAGTTTGATCAGTTGGTTCTCGAAAATAGAGTCATCACCTTCTTTCCATACATCTTCATATACACAATTGATATTTACCTCCTCTATTCCTAAAGAATATAGATGTAAGACGCTTTCACATATATATGGGATATCTGCGCTGCTAATAGTTACTTTTGTACCTGCACCTGGAAATTGTTTGAGCCAAAGAGGTATGTTTCTTAGAACGTCCTTATATGATCCTCTTCCGTCCTTGTAAACCCTATTTAGGTCATGCTTAATTTCTGTTCCATCAATTGTAATACCTATACTCAAATGGCTTTTGTTCTTTTCTATAAACTGTTGCACTTTATTTGTGTGGTAGTTTAATCCATTAGTGGAAAAACTGAATCTGTATGCATTAAACCAATGATGCTCTTTAATGTATAACTGTGTTTTTATATAATCACATATTTGGTCTATTAAATCTATTTCAAGAAACGGTTCTCCTCCTATGAATTCAAAAACCACAGCCTCTTCGTTTGAATGCTTTGGAGAACTCAAAAGGTAATCTATGGATTTTTTTGCAGTTTCAAAACTCATCCTTTCTTTTGAGTTCTTTCCTACCAAGTAACAATATTTGCATACTAATTGGCAGTCTTTGGTTACGATGAATGTTACAGTCTTGGATTCATCGTTTTTCCAACTTTTTGAACTTTCTTTGATATTTTCCATCGTAATCAAATTAGGAAAAGGAGACCATACAAGTATTTGCATGGTCTCCAAATCAATTAGTTTCTGTTGTTTGTACCGGAGCAAGTTCTGCTACAAGTACCATGACATGTGTTGAAGCAACTGTTCATACAACGGTTGTTACATCCTGCGCATGACATTGCATTTGCAGTTTCTGACAAGATAGGACTTGACAGGAGAGCTGCACCAGCCAAAATAGGCAGAGCACCTTTAGCGGCTCTCTTAAAGAACTCACGACGAGACTGAAGTTCTTCATTCTTACCATTTTTCTTCATAAAATAAAAAATTTAAATTAAACAATATGCCTTTCGGCATTATTTGACAATCTCAATAAAATCAGTAGGAATATACGCAGTAGCGACAAGGCACAATCCCGAGATCTCAACAACAATTCTTTGTTGTCCTGCTATTCTGGCAACTTTTCCAACCACTCCCTTGAAGTCACCAGCTATTACTCGTACTTTATCTCCACTTTTATAGTGACACTGTTCCGCTGTAACAATGCGTACATGCTCACTATCAGTACTTGTTGCTTTGATAAAATTTATCATTGCATTGTATGGTATAATAAGCGGAGGATTTTTACCGTTTGCCTCTGGAGGAAGCGTCTTATCCAAATAATATTTTATAAAAGAGATTGGGGCATCAACTGTCTTTTTCACAAAACTGTCTGATTGTTCCCTTGTGGCGTATATAAAAAGAAAGTTGGGAAGAAGAGGCTGTTGTATTCGCTTCTTCTTCCCAGCAATCACTTTTAGTACATAGTGCATCGGCACGTATGTCTTAATATCATTCTTCTTTGCTTTCTCTACGGCTGCATTTACCCTGTTATAAGTAGCACGAAGAACAAACCAGTTGTAACCTTCCTGCTGGACATATTCCGAGGACACCCCTGTTTGTGAGCTTTGGGCTTCGGGGGAGACATTGGAGGCAAATCCAATGTGAGGAGGTGAATCGCAACCTCGTTTGGTATGCGCATTAAGCAATGCGTTCATATCGGCTTATATGTCGTTGCTCGTTAATAGCAATATAGACATAAAAAGAGCGTGGAAACGTCTGTTGTCTATTCCACAGTCTGAGGCTCTAGCAATTGCCTATCATAGTTGAACAGACAACGTCAGAGCCCACGCCGATATGAATAATCATTTCCATTAGGAGACCATAATAAACAATTGTTGTGCCCGAAAAGGTACAATCCGTGCTTACAGGTCTCCGCAGGAGCGATATTATCACACCCGGGACATCTACCGTTGGCTTTGCTCAAGACTATGATAACTGTTAATTTGCTAGATTACAGACTGTCTTAAACAGAGCGTTAGTAAACGCCTTCATTATGTCTGGACTATCTTTCCCACCCAATGCCCGCTTTGTACCGCTTTGTCATTATGACTCCGCCATACTCAGCACGGCGTAGGCTGCCTTGTATGCCATCACGAAAGAACACGTCTAACCTCAATGGCTATAAACATGGCGATAATAGTCCGTTGCAAAAGTACAAAGAAAATCTCAATACAACCTCATTTTGTTATGGAAAAGTATGTATAAACCTTAAATTTAACTATAACTAACTAAATTCTTGCTCAAATCTCGTATATTTTGTGTAAGGAAATGGCCTCTTATTGGCGTAAAAAGCAAAAGACAGATGCGAATGTCACATCTGTCATTATTGTTGTCGCACATGTCTTTCTTGAAAGAAAGCCTATGGCTGGTTTATTTCAGAATGATTTTCTCCTTTGCTGGATGACATAAGGAGAATGTACTTTTGCCGTCTTTGTTTGTATAGCAGAAGTCGCATGAATTTATAATATCCATGCCAATCACCACATCATAGTCTGAATTGTCGTTAAGCAGAGCCTGAACATTCAACTCTGCTGTTCCTGTTGGAAGGATAACATGAACAAGGTAAGTCCAGGATTCGACATCACCTCCTGCACTCGAAATAAGAGCCTTGTTCTTCGGTTGTAACCCTAAAGCATTTACAACTTCCTGTGAAATCAATGTATTGGTCGCTCCTGTGTCCCACAATACATTTTCAACTTGGCAATGAACAGGAACAGCCACGTTTACCGACAAATCTACGGCTGGACAGATAATGACGTTTGTAAGAATAGCCTCTGGCTAGGATTCGTATTCTTTTGTATATACAGCCATTCCTACCTCAACTCAATTTTTCCCGTATATGAAGTTTGTTGAGGAACAGGCTCGTCAGTGATAAGGCGAACCAAACGGACATAACCTGTCCGTGCAGCTCTATTTCCGTTAATGACGGGAGCCTGAACTGCGGTTGCAAAATCTATTGTCTTGTTCTTTATAACTTTCATATACCTACAATTTAAAAAATGTCCCGCTGGGTACGCTGTTCTTATGGGAAGCGAGCGGGATTTGTCAATGCAAAGGTAGGCATTCAATTCCAAAAAACCAAACAATTGGAAGAAAAACTAATCTAACTACCCTAAATTTAACATTTTATCAGGAAAACTACTAAACAATGAATACGTCTTTCAAACGCTATTCTATTCCGCCGAATTATTAACCTGCATTGTCTATCAGCAATATATGCCGACTGAGATACAACCAAGGTACAAGACATCCATTTTCGCCCTATGTTGAAGCCACAAACAAGGCTCTCTCACCCCTCCTTTTCTTTTTCGATTGTCTCACTCTTTATGGCTGATGAAAGTGGGACTTTTCATCAAAAATGCGCTCTTTGGATAGCAACCAGCCAAAATTGCCCAATTTTTTTTCATAAATAATCTTAAAACTGCTTTTTGCCCCTGTCATAATTTTTTCTCTTTGTCGAGTACCTTGAACTATAGTTTTTCGCCTGTTCAAAATTTGTACCGTTTTGAATTTATTGTTTTTAAGAAAGTATTGTGGCTCAACGTGTTAGGATACATAAAAAGGCTTCCACATGAACAGCGTGGTGCGTCAGTTGTGGGAGCAGAACACCGACATTGTCATGGTAGATACGGGTAACTCGTATGAGGGACTCTGCGAGTATGTGGGCGGCAAGTACATCGCCTATACGGAGGCCAAACCCATCACAATGAACCCCTTCAATATCAGCAAGAGAGAGCTGAACATCGAGAAGATAGACTTCCTGAAGAACCTGATACTGCTGATATGGAAAGGTTCGGAGGTGCAGATACCCGAACTGGAGTTCCGTGTGGTGGAGCAGTTGGTGACGGAGTACTATGATTTCTATTTCAACGGCGTTCAACCCTATCCATCCTCGCAGAAAGAGACATTGAGAAAGAACCTCTCGACGATGGAGAAGCGACGCGGCACAGAACTGACACAGATACACGACAAGGTGGAAAAACTCATCAAGGGACTGGAGGAGCGGCGCATGGCATTGGCAGTGAAGACACTGTCGTTCGACTCGTTCTATGAGTTTGCCTGCGAGCGTCTCGACCAGATATGCATCGAGAACAACATCACCACCATCGACTGCGACAATTTCGCCTATATGCTGCAGAATTTCTACCGTGGCGGCAAGTACGACAAGATACTCAATGAGAACGTCGATAGCACCCTGTTCGATGAGACCTTCATCGTGTTCGAGGTGGATGCCATCAAGGAGAACAAGCAGCTGTTCCCCATCGTGACGCTCATCATCATGGACGTGTTCCTGCAGAAGATGCGCCTGAAGAAGAACCGCAAGTGCCTGGTCATCGAGGAGGCATGGAAAGCCATCGCCTCGCCGCTGATGGCCGAGTACATCAAGTACCTCTACAAGACAGCCCGAAAGTTCTGGGCAAGCGTGGGCGTGGTGACACAGGAGATACAGGACATCATCGGCAGTCCCATCGTGAAGGAAGCCATCATCAACAACTCCGATGTGGTGATGCTGCTCGACCAAAGCAAGTTCCGTGAGCGATTCGACGAGATCAAGGCGATATTAGGATTGACGGATGTGGATTGCAAGAAGATTTTCACGGTCAACCGATTGGAGAATAAGGAGGGACGAAGTTTCTTCCGTGAGGTGTTTATCCGACGGGGATCAACGAGCGGAGTGTATGGTGTGGAGGAACCGCATGAGTGCTACATGACCTATACAACTGAGCGAGCCGAGAAGGAGGCGTTGAAACTGTATAAGCGAGAACTGAGGTGCAGCCATCAGGAGGCTATCGAGCGGTATTGCAGGGACTGGGATGCCAGTGGTATCGGGAAGTCGCTGGCATTTGCGCAGAAGGTGAATGAGACGGGACATGTGCTAAATCTGACGGACGATGGAGCCACTATCCGCTGACGCGCCGAGCACGGGGGCTGATGGACGGAAACGGAAAGCCCGGAATAGACGGAAAGCCCAAATTCCCGAAAGCAAAACTTTCGGGAACGGACGGAGCAGTGAGCGGAGAGACCAAGACTTGCTTGGGCTATCCCGAGTCGCGTCGGACGGAGGCAAAGCCAACGGTGGCTGAGTAGTAGATGCTATCTGTAGTGAATACTACCAATAGTAAATACTACAAGTAGTAAAGTAGTGGAATAGTAAAGTAGTAAAAACGTAAAGTAGTGAAGCAATGAGACGTTTACACCTTATTATAACATATATGTGTCTGACGCTTGTCGTGGGAAAGGTTCATGCGCAGTATTACAGCGTGAACTATGACAAACAGACCGTTGCCGCCATGGCTGCCGCATTCGGTGCTGGAGCTATGGCAGAGAGCTATTATAACGAGCAGGTGGGCGAAATCCTGAAGCACTACAATGCCGCTGAGGTTGCCACTGCCGGTATATTCGCCGCCAAGTTCTTGGAGCGCAAGGCTTTCACCGACCTTGGCATCTGGAGCAGCAGTCGGTGAACTACTATATCCGC
>CANQSM010000086.1 GCA_947626525.1 uncultured Phocaeicola sp.
CCATACACGATATTGTAACGGCAAAAGATGTAAAATGCCTTCTATTGGGTATGGCATCAGGTCAAGAGACCTTGATGGGTTATTTTCGTGCCTTCATCAAGAACTACGAAAAGCGTGTAGGTGTGAATCGTGTTGCAAGCACACTTAGAGCCTACAAGTACGCTTACCAACATATCGAAAAGTTCTTGAATGAGAAGTACAAACTGACAGACATTCCGTTTACGGCATTGGATCGCTCGTTTATCGACAAGTACGACCTTCACTTGCGTACCGAGTGCCATTTGGCTTTGGGTACCATCAAGCAATTGACAACGAACTTTAAGACTATTATCGGTGAAGCTATTGCCGATGGTATTCTTACTACCAATCCATTCTGGGGCTATGAGGCCGAGCGTCCGAAGAGAGAGCAGAAATATCTGACCACAGAGGAACTGCAACTGATGATGACCACTCCACTTCATAATGCCAAGTTGTACCATATACGAGACCTTTTCTTATTCTCTTGCTATACAGGTATCCCTTACGGTGATATGTGTATGCTGACCAAGGAGGATTTAGCGACGGATGAAGATGGCACGCTATGGATAAAGACCTCTCGTAAGAAGACCAAGATAGATTATGAGGTGCCTTTGCTGGATATTCCTATCTACATAATAGACAAGTATCGCGATGTGGATCCTGACGGCAAACTTCTGCCGATGTATAGCAATTCGGAAATGAATCGTCAGTTGAAGGTGATTGCCAAGATGTGCGGTATAGAGCGTAGAATCGTCTTTCATGCAGGAAGACATTCTCATTCTTCTTTCCTACTGAAAACGAACGACTTACAAAGGATTCCAGTTTGACTGCTAACGATTTGGAAACGAGCGAAATTCCGTATTCTTCTCATTTTGCCTTAAATCAAAAAACGCTTTTCCTGAATGCAAAGGTAATCATTTTTTTTGAAAGATAGTTTTCTTCTCAGCATATTTCACTGAAATATTTTTATATTGCAAAAGTTTCAAACGCTAATTTACATTTGGAAACGTGAAGATTATAATTCTCATTAGTAAGCCCTACGATTCTTTCTTACGAACTATAATGCGATTCGCCTTTTGGAGAGCCTCTTTATTTATTATAATTAACTCCTCAACAGAGGCTAATCTATGATATTTCTCATATATAATGGCTGATTTTTCGCCATGATAATCAGCGCAGACTTCTTCTTTGATGTACTTTTCTTGTATTTCAGTTATATTCATTTCTCTTTGATGGAATTCCTTTATATATGTATAAAATTCATCTAAAGATTCTTCCGTAGTCAGGATGTTATGTACATTCTTGTCTTTATTGATTAATTTTTTGCTTCTCAATTTTTCCCACGTCTTATGGACAACTGATTTTAAGACATCATAGGCTATTCCACCAATAATAGCTTCTGCAAGAAAAAGGAGAATATCAGATGGTGCAGGTAGGCAATGGTTGAGTTTGCATCTATTCTCTATCGCATACACTTCTGCCTCTTTGCGATATTGGAATCCATATCTAACTGCTTCAATAGCCGCATTAGAATATGTAGAGTTCTCTTTGTATTGTATATTGATTTCCATTATGAACTATCTATATGATAACCGTTGTTTATACAAATCTTGGTAAAGATACGAAAATTCTTTGATTGACAATCCTTTCATTTGGCTCATTTTTATCAAATCCTAAAAAATCTTTGATAATTACTGATATTCCAATAAAAATGTGTAATTTTGCAGATGCATTATACTTGCAGAAGCCCGAAGAGGGATAGCGGGTGGGTGCAACTTTACATAAAGAGCGTTTACTTGACGCTTGTCTTTGACGAATCGTAACTTCGCAACTTACAACAACAGTCAAAGGACAAGACAACAGTAGATGTTCACGGTAGGTATATTATGCCTTGCCGTGAATTGTCGTAAATATATACATTGTATATTTCGATTCGTTCACGCATGGGATTAATATATACCATGCGTGGGCTTTCTGCGTTGTCCGTTCTGACTGTTGGGCAATGCGAAGGCCTCGATTCGTGGGATGGGCAACAGGCAAGATTCCCACGCTTTTTTGTTTAGTTCAAATATGCTTTGTATAATCATGGTATCGGGAACTCTGCCATACAAGGATTTTTCAGAAGGCAGAATTAATCTATGTATAAGATTTCTTGGGACTATGAGACTGGTGGGGTATTGCTTCACTCGCACGTTACTTCAGACACTTTGGGGATAACGCCACGTCCTGTATTCTGGGAAGAACTTAATTTGTTAAAGTTACACGAATTAGGTTGGAAATATCCTCATACAGAAGAGCCTTTGATGTGGGCTTGCAACAAACAATACTTTTATCGTGGGGAATTGATGTTTGAAGCAAAAGGGGCGAATATTTATGATTCTCCTATCGTTCTGTTTCAGAAAGGGAAAGAAAAGGCAACCTTACAATGCGTGGATGTGGCAAAAATGCTACACCGTAACAAAGACTTCCTCTTTCTATTGGAAAGCGAAGCTATTGAATTTATCCGAGATACATATTTGCAATACACATCTGCTAATCGTAGTACTGCACAAGTAGCTTCCAATCAACTTGATTATAACCAGTTACTTGAAAATGCAGAAAAGCGTTATAAAAAGAAAATGGCTATTGTAAAGGAAGATTGCGACAGCTTCGATATTGTACCCCTCGACACTGCCAAAGAGAATGGCAAACGTATTTTCCATTCCACCAAAATAGACCGTTTTCTCGCTTCTTTTTCCGGTGGAAAAGATAGTCAAGTAGTACTTGACCTTTGCACTCGTGCCATTCCTTCTACAGACTTTGAAGTGATTTATAGCGATACCGGCTATGAACTTCCTACTTCACTTGCCCTTTACGAACAAGTGCGACAGCATTATACATCGTTATACCCCGACTTGAAATTTTCCGTAGCTCGTAATCATGAATCCGTTCTCAACTATTGGGATCAGATAGGTACTCCCAGTGATACACATCGTTGGTGCTGTTCGGTGATGAAGACCGCCCCTCTCTATCGTATGTTAAAAATTGAGGGGACTAATAAGCAAGCAAAAGTACTGACGTTTGATGGAGTACGAGCAGAGGAAAGTACAAAACGATCAAGATATTCTCGAATAGGAAAAGGTGTTAAACACGATACTGTCATTAACGCTTCTCCTATTCTTGAATGGAGTATAGTGGAAATTTACCTATATATATTCAAGTACAAAATTCCGATAAACTTAGCTTATAGAAATGGCATGACAAGGGTTGGATGTGTACTATGCCCCTTCTCTTCGGATTGGAACGATATGATTTCCAATATGCGTTACAATGAGCGAGTACGTCCATTCCTTTCTAAAATAGAACTTTTTGTTTCCTCTTTAGGGGTTAATGACATAGATATTTATATAAAAAGCGGGAATTGGAAAAGGAGAGCTGGTGGAAAAGGGTTATGTTCTAAATCATCCATGGTGGTTGTGGCATCAAAACCGCATTTAATAATTACTATTACAAATCCAAAGAAGGATTGCTTGACATTTCTATCTGCTATTGGGAAATATACCCGTAATACAAATTCGGGGGAGTTATTATACAAAGGGACGCTGTACAAATATTCTATTGAGCAAAGAAACGATTCTATACAGATTTCTTTTGAGAATACTTACGCATCGCCTGTCCTACAAGGTTTAATAAAACGAGCTATTAATAAAGCTGTGTATTGCATTAATTGTGAAGCTTGTGAAGTTGAATGTCCTACGGGTGCATTAAGTATTCTCCCTGATGCAAAAATAGACTATACTAAATGTGTCCATTGTGGCAAATGTCTAACTTTTCATGAGGATGGTTGTATTGTAGCAAATTCATTGAAAGTAACAGGAATAGATAAAGCAAAAAATAAGATGAAACTGACTGATTATAATAGATTCGGGCTAAATGAAAGCTGGTTAGAAACATATCTGTGTACATATGAAACTTATTTTGAAGATAAGATTCATGGACTTAATGAAACTCAACAGATTCCACCATTTAAAAAGTGGCTAGTTCAAGCTGAAATATTGGATGATGTGAAAAAACACAATATAACAGAATTCGGTAAATACATTGCCGATTTATATATTAATGCACCTGACTTGGCTTGGGAATTGCTATGGATAAACCTATCATACAATTCTCCCATTGCGGAATGGTATATAGGAAATGTTGATTGGAATTTCGTTTTCACAGAAAAAGATATTGCCGAATTAGCTCACAATGATTATGGCGAAATGGCGATAAATTCAGTAGGCAAAATTATATATGCGTTATTTAGGACTTTTCGAGAAAGTCCTCTTGGAAACTTAGGTTTGTTGTATAAAATCGAAAACACAAGGTATAAGAAGATGCCTTACGATGAGTTATCACGAGAAGCGATTGCGTATTCTTTGTATAAATTCGCTTCTTTCTTAGATGTTAAATCATTTAGAATTAGCGATTTATACAATCAGAATTCAAAACATGGCTTATGGAGAGAGTTCGGCGTTTCTAAGGAAATGCTCATAAAGGAGCTCAATTTTTTAAGTAATGAAAGGAACCAAATTCTCACCGCAGAACTTAATATGGGACTTGACCATATATCACTTCGTGAAGATTTGGATGCTTTTAGTGCCCTTAAGTTGATAGTAGGATGATGGTCATGTCGTTTAAGTTGGATTTATGAGGGACAATATTGTAAAAGTCAAATGCACTTATAGTTATGGTTTGCATAATGGCCAAGCCGATTTTATAGAACTTCCATGAAGTTAATCAGAAACAACTAATGCAATGGCAACAAGATATTCAGACTATATCACGATACGTGAATCGAAACCTGCTTATAATATAGGTAGGGAAGAACAAGGAGAATGGGAATCCTTTATTCCCAATGAACAATTCAACGACATATTACGCAAGGTGGTAAGTGCCGTTCGTAATAATGACCAAGATGCACACAAGTCATTTTGGATTGACGGTACGTATGGTACGGGCAAGAGTCATGCAGCCGCAGTAATCAAGCATTTGCTTTGTGATGAAGTGGGTGACATTCGCGAATACTTGGACACCGAATATGCATCCCGGCAATACGATTTGTTACGCCAGTCAGTCTATGACGTAAGGAGCAGTAAACGTCTTTTCCCTGTTAATCTATATGGTACAGAATCCATCGCACACAAAGAAGACTTTTCACACCGTTTACAAAGTGCCATAAAAAGGGCATTAAAAGCAGCAGGATTGACCGATTTCTTTGTAAAAACAGACTTTGATGATTATGCAGACCATGTGGAAAGCGAACCTGCCTTTTGGGAAGGCATCATCAGCCAAAGTCCCAAACTGGAAGCCTATGCTCCAGATGTGAAGACTTTGGCAAGCAAGTTGCGTACAGCTGACACTTCCATACTCACGCAGGTAAAGAGGGCATTAGCAGAACGGCGCATGGATATACGTCTGAATAGTGCCAATATTTGCGATTGGTTCTTTGAGGTACAAGACAAGTTGGCAGAAAATACTGACTACTGCGGATTATTGATTATTTGGGACGAATTTACCGACTTAATGAAATCGGACATGGGGCCGTCATTGTTGGTTGAGCTACAAAAGATAACTGAGCAAGCTATGGAAACTTGTAACAACAGCTATTTCTTCTTTATCTCCCATCCTTCGGCACTGAATAAACTTGATGCGCAAGAACGTACCAAAACTACAGGTCGCTACCATTATATGAAGTATAATATGGAAACGGTGTCGGCATTTAAAATCATGTCACGCAAGTTCCGCATTGCTGATATTGAGGGGTATGAAGCATTAACTACTTCTTTTTTCAATAGCCATGCCGGAATGTTGGCTCGTTATGCAATGGGAAGCAATAATGCAGAAGATACGATAAAAGACTTGCGTAATCTCTATCCCATTCATCCTGCTACAGCCAATCTTGCCACCTATTATGCACGAGTGGTGGGTTCTTCCTCACGAAGTGTTTTCGAATTTATTGGTGCAAACCAAGCTATACGTGACTTCTTGGAGAGTGAGGTAGCATTCGCCGAGCATAAAACCATTACGGCTGATTATCTTTGGGATTACGTTATGGAAGTGTTCAACGAAGACCATATTCGTTACGGGGCTGTGACTGAACGCTATAATTCTTATAGACTACAAGTGAAAAACCAAGGAGTAAACACCTATGCAGTATTCAAGGGTATCTTATTGCTCAATGCTTTAAATAATGTAGCCGGAAACGAAACCGTAACCCCCAGCGAAGAAAATGTGAAAAGTCTTTTTATAGGTACACAAATAGAGCCTCATATAGACGAAATATTGAACTGGCTGAATGATAATAGTATCATTCAACGTGCTCCGGGCGGATTGTTCTCTATCCAATTCTCCGCACTTCCTCCCAAAGAGATTGAGGAGATTAAATTGGAAATGAAAGCTCAATTCAAATATACCTCACAACTGGTTACGTATGGGCAGGAAGTACGCAAAGCATTCGATACGCTTACTTCTAATGTCAGCCGTCCTGTCAGTATCAATTTCTTTTCCCTCTATGTGAATGAAGCAGCCTTGCTCCATCAGATAGAGAACGCTATAGAAAAAGCGAAAAGCTATGAATTGTTCATGGCTATAATGCTTGGGCGAAACGATGAAGAGATGAATGAATTGAAAACTATAGCTTCACATGCCTCAAACGACGAACGTTTTACCAATGTTGTCTTTATGGTGTTTGATGCTACTTTCGGTGACGACAATTACGAGCGTTTCATAGAGTACATGGCTAATGCCCAATGCGCAAGTCGCCATAACTTGGCAGACCAACGTGCAGCACACGACAAGAATGCACAAGCCATGATTTCAGATTGGATGAAAGAAGTTCGTCGTAGCAATTTTTCTGTATATGTGAAAGGAGAAAGCGAAACCTTTTCCACCATGAAGCTGGCAACAGCAGTCAATGTAGGCATAGCCCCTAAAGTGTTTAGTCGTGGAGCGGAAACACTTGATTTGCTACGTACTCGTGCGCCAAAGACATTCTGGAAAAATCAACAAGCCAAAGAAACGGCCAAGAACATATTGATGTTCAATACCTATGATGAAATAATAGGCAAAGCAACAGGTCCGGCTTTACCTCTAAAGTTCTTATTCCAAGATGCAGTGGATGATAATCTTCACTGGAAAGAAAATGTAGATAAAGAAAATCATCCGCTTTATTTGGTAAGTGAATTCGTCAGCCGAAAAATAAAGAACGCCGACAAGGCAAAAGAGTTTAATTTAGCGGAGAAATTCATCGAATTGACACGTGCGCCTTACGGTTTGTTCCCTTCGTATGCGGGTATCGCCATGCTGTCATTTGCCATGCGACCCTGGATAAATAAAATTTATTCGGTAGATGGCAAGCCCCGATTAGCACAGCATTTGGTGGATGATGTGATGGAAACGTTCAAGTCATGGGAGAACGGAAAGCCAAGTAACAAGATCACTTTTACGTTCGAAACGAAAGAAGCAGGACAACTGAGTAAATTGTTGATAAAGGTATTCAAGTTAAAGTCATTGAAGACCTATTCGGATATCAGCAGCTTGAAAGATGCTCGTTGGGCTATTTCTCATGAATATACAGCAGAAAAAGGTTATCCACTATGGACATTGAAGTATGTACATGGAACAAACGAAGAAATGTCATCTCTCATTGATAATATTGTGACAATATCTCTTGACCCAAACATTAACAAAAATCCGTCATTGATGAATGATGCGCTTGATTTGTTGGGACGTTATGAATTTGAGTTCCCTATGCTGCTCAATCGCAGTGGAGTTTTCGAAGAAGGTTATCATAATTTCCTCAAATCTAATGAAATCGTGAATTTGGATGATGAACATTTGCCGGATGCGAAGACATATATCAAGCAACACTTGCAAGGAGAAGTAGGGCTTTGGACGGAAAGAGAGGTGAATGACAAATTAAAGGATTGGAAGTTGTCGCTTACTCCAATGCCTGCGCCAACATCCTTCCCCCCTGCACTGCCCTCAAAATATACGCCGTTTACACCGGGGCAATCATATAATGCGCATGAAGAACCACAAACAAAGTTTGGGCAAGTGTCGGAACGCTTGAATTCTTGTTCTTCGACAAAACGTCAGCAAGCATTGGAGCATATTGGCAATATTCCTTCGCTTGCTACTGCTCAACGCTTGTTGGAACAGCTTTGTGACTTGGGATATGAAGACATACTCGACATAATTTTAGATAATTAGATGTATGAATAAGGATTTCGAGCATATCGACAGTCTCATAGAGGAGGTAAAAAAGGACAAAGCAGCCGATGGTGCCAACTCCTCAATACTAAATCGTTATCCGGTACGTTTTGTGTTATTTGATAACTTTGCAGACTCCAAAGATTTTGTCAGCGAATTAATAGGATTAGGAGTAACAAAAATGCAGAAAATAGTGGATTGGATGGATAAAGAACACCCTGACCAAATCTTGACGCATAGTTGCTTGGCTAATTGTATCAGACAATATATAGAAGATAATAGCGACTCCGATTGCATTATTGTGCCATTCTCGGAATTGGCACGATTCTACGACAATCATACAGCGAAGGAATTTGAAACTTTGGTTAGCGACATCAAGGGAATACAGTCTGCAACTTCCGGCTTTAATAATCGACAGCGCGTTTATATCCCGATGATTGGTCAATATGGCAAAATGTCGAAATTCTTTTCAGATTCCCAGTCTGTCATTTGGCATTTGGTAGGTTCCAAGCAAGAAAACGGATACCACCTGACGCTTGCTCAAAGCACTTACCAAGTAGCCGGATTGGAGAGAGAATTTACCATAGTACGCTCTGTTACAGATTGGCTCAAAGTGTGGCGTGATGAGAATGCAAGACCAGACATTATCAGTACGTCCAAATCAATTTACGCATTGGCGGACAATGCCCAGCCGGACAATGCTTTGAGTTATACCACTTGTAGTAATGCATATGAATTTCTAACAAAAGGATTGCACCTCGATTTTGGCGAGATAAAATATCAAAGGGAAGATGCCGGTAATTGGGAGAAATTAGCAGGAGAAATAGAATACAAGAATTTTTCTTTTGAGAAATTCTTCAATAAATATTTCGATATATTCGATTTGGCAGACTACACTGTATTTGTTAAGACTTGGTTCGAAAATACGGAACATTTCAAACGCTGGTTGCTGGCTACCTACTATTCCAAACGATTCTGTAACAAAGGGTATATTTGCCAGTTGCTCCGTAAATGTAGATTGTACAACAACCAAGAGTTTGTGTCGGCAGCCGCCCTATCTGTTTTTGACATGGACAATCCGGAAGAGTGCCTGAATGAGCGCACGGAAATCCTAAATTATGCCCATAAAAACAAGATACGACTAACAGACGATACGAATGAGAAATTGTGCCGAAAGTTGGAGAATATAGCACTGGAAGATGGGTATGAGACCGCCATGCGATATGTTACAGGATTGTCTGACGGAGAAAAAGAATTGATGATACGGTGGGTTGCCAATGGTCGTGTTCCGATAAATAAACTGGCTAAACTATATCCACAGCTTTATAACTATATGGAGAAGAGTTGCGGCACTTCCGATATTCATCAGAAATGGGTATTAGATTACATGGATGCTTACAAACAGGCGAAATTGTCTAATAGATATACAGATTTAATAAGTACATCAATAGATGAGAGAAATGCTAACTCCGTAACTTTCAACTCGTGGTACAATCAATTCAGCACTGTTCGCACATTGTTGAATGGAAGAAAGGATGTTGAAGTTTTTTATTGGATTGACGGTTTAGGCATTGATTGGATTCCGTTTATTATGCGACTTGTGGAGCAATACAAAAGCGAGGGCATCTTTCTTAATGAGATAATGATAGCCCGTTCTTTATTGCCTTCAAAGACAGAAAACAACAAGACCGACTTGTTAAAGCTAACTAACGGTGAATTATCGAAAAAAGGCGATTTAGATGGCTTTGCCCATAAATGCACTTTTTACCCTCAATATATTATTGAAGAAATTAGAATTGTGGAAAGTGCTGTGAGAGAGATTATTTCAGAACATGCTGGCAAAAAGATTGCTATCATTTCGGACCACGGTCTGTCTTATCTCTCACAATTACGGACTGGATATAACTTAGGAGGCATAAAATCAGACCATTATGGGAGATGTGCCATACGTAAAATAGGAACTAATACCCAAGATGACAAATACATCATATTAGATGATAGGCAAACTATTTGCTCGCTTCGCCATAATTCACTTGCAGGGAAAATACCCGATGGACAGGGATGCCATGGTGGATGTACTCCAGAAGAAGTGTTGGTTCCTATCATAATTCTATCTTCGCAGCGGCAACCTTCTGAATACTCAATAAGCCTTATTGATGATGCAGTGAACGGAAATAATCCGATTCTAATGTTCCGTATCAAAGGTGTTACAAACTTGGAAATACCAAAGTTGATTTATAATAACACAGGATACAATCTGAACAACCAAGGACATTTCCGTTTTGAGAGCGACAGATTGGAGCTAACACAAGAGGTTGATGAAGTGGAAATACGCATTGGCAGCTATTCACAAAAGTTTAAAATAAAGATTAACTTGGGTGCTGAAGAAGAAGACCTTTTCGGTGACTTATAATAAATATTGATATATGACAGAAGAATTAAGCAACAAGATACGTCAAGCATTTGGAACACAAACCATTTATAAAGACTCTGCTACATCTGGCAGTCTGTTTGATGGACGTACTCTTCCTTCGTTCGTCAAGGACTTTTTGCTAAAAAAATACATTAACTCAAATGGTGAGGTTGATAAAGGCGGATTGACTAATTTTCTTGACAAGGTCATTCCACGGCATACTTCGGAAGTGAAAGACCGCTTAGGCTGTGGAGAAGAATTGACATTGCTCACTCGTTTTGAAATCTATATAGACTTAGTAAAAGGAGTACGCCGTTTCGCCATTCCTGATATGGGCATTAAATTGAAAGAAGGTATCATTCCCGATTATGTGTACAATAAGCATCAAGGGGAATTGGTGGATGGAGAAAAGTGGGGCATTATAAAAATGTGCGTGATGCCTGATGATGACGGAAAAAGGAATCATGTGGAAATGCTCGACTTTAAACCATTTAAACCTTATAAATCCATTGATATGAGTTATTATCGGGACGCTCGAAAACAATTCACAACAATCGAATGGATTGATGTGCTATTATCTGCTATGGAATATAATGCTGATGGGTTCTCGACAATGAAAGAAAAGGTAGAATTCCTTACTCGTTTGTTGATATTTGTAGAACCCAGACTCAATGTGATAGAACTTGCCCCTAAAGGAACAGGAAAATCATACGTATTTGGTAACTTGTCTAAATACGGATGGTTAGTTAGTGGTGGAAAAGTATCACGAGCCAAACTGTTCTACGACAAACAAAAGCAACAAACTGGTATTATTAAGAACCACGATTTTACAGCTTTTGATGAAATACAAACCATTGTTTTCCAAGAACGTTCGGAAATACAAGCTGCATTAAAAGCCTACTTGGAACAAGGTAAAACAACAATTGACAATTTTGAGTTTATTGCTGATTGTGGGCTGATGCTGATGGGGAATATCGACTTAAATGACAACCGTCGTCCTATGTCAAGAAAATATTTTGATAAATTACCCGAAAGTTTTAGAGAATCCGCTTTGCTCGACCGCTTTCATTGTTTCATAGAAGGTTGGTATTTACCCCGTATTAACAAAGAAATGATATTCAAAGGATGGACTGTCAATGTGGAATATTTTTCGGAGGCATTGCATACATTGCGTACACAGACGATTTACGGACAACTCTTTGATGAGTTGGTAGGCTATGAAAAGCAAGCTGACAATCGTGACTTTAATGCAGTGAAGCGTATAACGGTAGCTTCAATGAAACTTTTGTTTCCTCATTGGACTTCAATTGAAGATGTAAACCGTGAAGAATTTGATACCTATTGTTTACAACCAGCTATTCATCGCAGGGGTATTATTAAAGAACAATGTCATAACATTGACCCTGAATTTAAAGTTCAAATGCCTAATTTTTGGACTATTGGGAACAATTAATTCAGCTTATTCTTTCAAGAGCAATTTCAAGGTTTACCCTTTGAAATGCTCTTGAAGTTGAAAGATAATTTTAATCTTATTTTTATTGTCTTTTGATGCTCAAATCATGTAGTACCAGACTGTCGGAAACGGCTTTCAAGGACGTGTCATATCCATCCGCCTGTTTCCGTACCCATTCGATGGCCTTCTCGTCCCGATGGATGTCGAACACCTTGTTGAGCCAAAGCACATCGTTGGCGTCACATCCGCCCCATGCGCGGATAGCACGGAACTTCAAGGCATCGTCCGCATACTGACGTTTAGACTGCCATTGTTCGATGTTGCCCCACAAGGAGAAAACACATAACACACCCAACCCCACAACGAAAGAGAACACCTTGCTCGACTTGATGTCGAAGCTGTGCCTGTGGATATGCTCTTGCGGTTGCTGTTCCTGTTGTTCTTTTGGCATTTTCAATTCTTCTTCCCAATAATCAATTCTTCTAAGGATTATGTTAGATGCTTTTGCGTAAGCCTCCCATTGCCTTGCCAACAAGCCTTTAACCTGTTCTGTATTGGCTCTTGCAGTTTCTGCCATTGCATCCTTAATCGGGGACAAATCCAGCTTGTCGTTCCCGTCCGGCTGCCGTCTGTCAATCACTTTCGGAAGTTCTTCCAATCTGCTTTTCATGCCTTCAAGCATGGTCTTGATTTCCTCAAAGAGGATGAATACTTTGTTGTCTGCCATGATTACCAGTTGATTTTACGTCGTTTCTTCTTTTTCTTGTTTTTCAGATACGGGTCGTAAGGTTGTTGCTCCTCCGGCATATTGCTTGGAGAGAACAATCCTAATGAACCCTCAATAAGACTGCTGCCACTATTAGAAATTGGCCTTATTTCTTCCTGATAAGTCTGTGGTTGCGGTTGCGTCTGCCGTTCCTTGTAATTGTTGCGGTTCAATGCCGCATCAATCTTGGAGTAGCTGAATTGCCTGTCCACCTTTGAACCGTTGAAGCGATAGCCGTTCATCGTAAAGATGACACCTTGAATTTCAGTCGTCTGTCCCTTATATTTGAACTGCACATCTACGCCTTGCCGTTCTAATCTTTCAAGCAGGGTATTCCAAACCTTGCATCTGCTGACCTCCGTCTTCAAGATTTGGTACAACTCATACCTCGTCTTATCCGGCTCACGCAATCGGTCTGTATTCAATTGCTCCTTGCCATTGGCAAAATGAAGCCCGTACATCTTGGTAAGTACCTTACAGATACGCTCGCTGCGGAAGCGGTCGTTCCTATCGGATATGGTCTTGCCATTATTGTCGATGCGGTTGAACGCAATATGCACATGCGGATGCTCCTTGTCAAAGTGCCGCCCGATGATGTACTGTGTGTTCTTGATACCCATCCGTTCCATATACTCACGGGCAATCTGCGCCATGACTACGTTGTTCAGTCGTGGCGCATCTTCCTGAGAAAAACTCAATGCGATATGCCCGACAACCTTTGTTACCCTCGGATTCATCTGTGCTTGCCCGATAAATCCTTGCGCTATCGTGTCGTTATTTTCCAGAAATAAACCATCCGCATCTATGATTTGAGTACCCTTCTCATCATTCAGGATGTAGTAAACCACATCCTTGAAGTCCGAGCCTTTCATGATTTTTGCTATCATAGGCGTATTCGGTTTACAAGATTGTCTATCTCTATCATCAGTGTGCGGCAAGTAACAAATACGGAAGCATCCCCCCCGGCATTCGCCTTTCGTGCCAGTTGGTTCAGATTGTTAGCCATACCGCATAGTTTGCGGATAAGGTCGCCATGCTCTTTCGAGAGCCGTTCCTTCACACCACCCTCTGCAATGCAACCACGAATGAATTCACTGGTAGAAACGCCTGCCGACTTCGATTTTGATTTCAACAGGTAGTAATCCTCTGTTGTCATTTTTACCGTGATACGATATTTCAATTTTTCGGTGGCTCCCTTGATAGGACGACCGCCTTTGTTGGCTCGTTCCCGTCTGTTACCTTTTATATTATTCTTCCTTTTTTCGTTGTCCATGATTTTCTATTTCTTGATTTGATTACTGATTATAGTAGTTATACAGCAGATAGACCAACGGGATGTGCCTTCCCTGCGATGTTTGGAGCGGGGCAAGTGGTTTCGGTCTGCCCGAAACATAAACTTGCTCCCTCCAAACTTCGTTAAAAGTGATTTAGAGCATCTCTGAAAGACACCCTAAAGATGCTCCGTTGGTCTTGTCTTAATTCCTACAATTTACGCCATTGGTCAATATCATCCTCATAGGATGACAGATGCTGACGGGCGAGGTTCTCAATAAGCCCTGATACGCTCATGCCACGTCCACCGAGGCGGCGCACAATCTCGTCCAACCTGTCACGAACCTCCCCACTGACAAACACGGGCTTGCGGTCGGCAATCTTGGGCACTCGCAGATAGGTGGCACGGTATTCGTCTAATGACAGCCTACGCTGCTTGCTGCTGATACGTCTGGCGACAGTTCGTTCCACGGTAACGTTATCCGCCTCTGTTTCTCTTGCCTCATTGTCTGACCCTGCGCTTGTTTCCGGCTCAGTTACCTGTTCTGCGGATGTGTCCGGCTCATCCAATATAGGAAAGAGATTGCCTGCTTCCACAACAGGTTCTTGTTCTGCTACGGAAGAACTCTCTTCCGGTTCGTGTTTGGGCATGGAAGGCATATAGTCTTCCAACTTGAAGTTCTTGAACGTTTCATCGTTCTCAATGTATTTGAATTTCTTGCTCATTGTTGTTTCTTTTTAAAGTGAATACTTGTTGGTCTGTATGCGCATAGTTGACCGTTTGTCGGGAGCAAAGTAAGAGGCTTTAGTTCAGTCAGTCAAGGACTTGGATTCTGTTAGGTGATTTTGTGTGGTTTTGCCTTATGGCGGTATGAACAATGGTGCAGACTTCTTCGATTTGCCGGATATGAATTACAGGAAGAACAAAGATGTATTTACGGGTAAATTTGAATTAAGCCCTTATTTTGTTCTTGGCATTCTTGCTAAAATCCCCAATTAAGATGATAACGATAAATAGTACCCCGGACAACCTATGCCATACCGGTGCCACATGCTTCCACTTTTAGAAAATCCATTGTCGGATAACTGATTATATATTCCTTTGCGGCAAAAGAAACAATAACAGCAAAGAAGAATGTATATGGAAATCGTATCTATCGAAAGAAAGACCTTTGAGGCGATGGTCGCCAAGTTCGACCGCTTCGTCCACCGTATGGAAGCAATCTGCCAACGGCACGGCGAAAAGAGAATAAGTGAGTGGATGGACAATCAGGACGTGTGCCGGATGCTGAACATCAGTCCCCGCACGTTGCAGACTCTGCGGGACAA
>CANQSM010000087.1 GCA_947626525.1 uncultured Phocaeicola sp.
GTTCTTTGTAAAGTTACAAAATATCTATCATATTGGCAAATAATTAGTTGACTAAATTCTGAATATCCCTAATTTAAGCAGTTGGGAACTGTCTAAAGCTTGTACTTTCGGGACAGCCAATTTTCTTAAATACAGGCAAGCTGTCCCGACTGTTCGTATTTGTACGATGCCGGAACAACTTGCCTTATGCTAAGGAAACTTATCGGCTGACTTGCTTCGTATCCCGATACCAGGCAAGTTTCAGCTGACAGGTTCTTCCTATCATGCAGATAAATCAGGGCAGTTGCCAAAGACAGAGCCTTTAAGGTTGCGCTACTCTTCACTTTAAAGGCTCTGACATTGGCAACCGGTTACCGGTGGTTTGTCTGAAAACGGATACTATGCTCTTAAGAAATCTTTGAATACTGAATATCAGGAAATCATTGGAACATCATAGCCGGAACCGTTTCTTATGTGCAAAGGTACTGCGGACTGGAGAAACGCCAAGTGACGCTTACGCTTTCAGTCGGAGGACTTGACGGCAGCCTTCCGCAAATTTTCTCATGCCTCAAAAATTTGGGTATTCCGTCTGCATTCTCTGACTTCACACTTGTCTTTTTCTCCCTCTAGTCCGCAGTCACAAATGCACATAAAACGGTTTATCCCGGCCATGAAGCTCAATGAGCTTTACTGAAGGGAAAAGAATCGGAACTTCAAAATTCAAATGTTATGCGAGCAAGGAGAATGAATATCAAACAATCTTTTAATTTTTTACTGATATGTGCAGATTGATGACGACACAACTGGCGGAAGCTCTGGAGGGTTATCCGCTCTACTCCCAGGACGGCAAGGGAAAAGAAGCTGTTTGCCGTGCGGTTTTTGCCCTTGGTTCTGTAAGGTGGTTTATCCTTGAAGGAAACAGGGAGAATGACGATGTGATTCTATTCGGTATCGTAGTCGGACTCATGGAGGATGAATACGGGTATATTTCCCTCAATGAACTTTCGGATGTGGAGCTTGACCTGAGTGCTCAGGGGCTTGGCAAGCTCCAGGTAAGGCAGCAGCAGAACTTTAAGCCGGTTCCGCTGAAACAGATTCAGGACAGCAGGCTTCAGGAATTTCTTGCAAGGTTTGAATAGGCTGTATGAAAACAGAAGTGGCCGGTCCTATCCGTCACGGACAAGACCGGCTGCTTATTATAGCAGGTAAATGAAAACAAAACTATAATTGTATGGTAAATGGAAAATTGTCGTAATATTTTTAATATCTCTGCCCGGTATGGGTGGAGCGTTTCTATGGAAAACATGGATGGAATCCGGCTTCTAAATTTCAGGAGAAAGACTTCGAGCAGTGTGCCGTTCTGCTTTACCATTGAAGCCGGTGACGGTACAGCCGGATGCATAGCAAAAGAAATATTCTCTTTCGTCAGTGCCGCTGTTCCTGAACAATGTGCAAGGGAATGGATGATTCAGTCAGGAGCAATGGAGCCGTCCGAGTTCCTTCAGGCCGTGTCCGACATGGAGGATGTCAGGCTAAGGGCAAGGCTGCTGGCTCTTGAACTTGCAGCTATGAATGCCAAATGTAATCTTTTGGATACCATTCCATGGGACAGGCTGAACTAACGGTGTTTCTTACGCTTGCGGCCACGTTTGGGCAGACCGGTTTCCTTGTAGGTTATCAGGTCAGTTCCTCTGAACACCCTTTTTGCCTTGTCAGGTATCTTCAGGAAAGCCAGCGGCTTTTCCATATAACGGATATAGGCATAGATGGTGCAGCGGTGAACACCCAGGTAGCGTGCTGCCTCCTTTACTGAATATGTCTTTTCCGGAACAACTTTCATTATTTCTCATGCTGGTTAATCTTTTCTTTTATTGGATGCCGTAAAGGTAAACAGTTGATTATTAGCTGTCAATACGTCAAATATGGGATTATTTCGGAGATTGTGGGAATACGATGGATTATGTGTTACCATCATATCAATACGGCTGGACTAAAGCGGTTGATGGTAAATCTGTTTTTACGGAAATAAGGAAGGCATATATTTGATGGTTGACAGCGTTGACAGCAAATCCAATGAAAATCCGGCATAAAGTCAGTCTTGGAAATTGCTGTAATACAACATATTATATTCTTTCTGATTTTTCTTATAAAGAATAGAGTATTATAATGTGTCAACGTTTGGCTATGGATTTTTAGCGGACTGAAAATTGTGGCTACACTTGTCAACGTTTGTCAACGCATGATTTCTATGTGAAGTATCTGATACACTGACAGATACTATCTGTCAACACTGTCACCCCTGAAACGGGTGCATTTTATTATCTGAAAACGTCTGATGCGAAAGGGATACATGGTTATCCTAATGTACCGTTACAGCCACAGGTTTGTTCAGCATGCCTCTGCAGATATTTTTTTGCAAAGGTATCTCCGGCATTGCAAACGTCAAACACAGGGCTGAAAATCTTCCTCAAACAGGGTTGAGCGTATTTTCATCTTCCCTTGAAGTTTGCCTTATTGAATGCCTGCGCTTCTGAGAACTGCAAAAAATATCCTTCGGGCAAGCTGAAAAACTTGCTGACAGAAGGGGAAAAAATCAGAGCGTATGGTACAGATGGACGAAAGCATCAGAAAGCAGTTGGAAAAACCACAGACATGGTTCTGCAAGTATTTTCCCAAACGTATTCAGAATGTGGGCGAGAAGGAAATCGCCGACAGACAGTTGGTTTATGACTTCAAGGATGGAAGGTCTCATGAAGCGGTGGCACAGATGACGGCAGCAAGAATGATTGAAGAGCACGGCAGCAGATGCTCACAGTTGGTATTCATTCCGGTTCCGGCATCATCGGTAATAAAGAATGAAATCCGATATATGGACTTCTGCAAAAGGGTATGTGAACTCACAGGAGCAATAAACGGGTATGACCATGTAAGGGTATGCGGAGAAAGACTTGCTATTCATGAAAACCGTAAGGCTGAAAAGGAAATCAGAAGGGTGAGCATCATCGAGTTTGATGAAGAGTGGTTCAGAGGCAAGGCAGTCATAGTCTTCGATGATGTAATAACACGCGGATTAAGTTTCGGTATATATGCGAATCAGTTGGAGAGTTTCGGAGCGAATGTCATTGAAGGCATCTTCCTTGCAAAAACCCATTATAAAGTATAGAACTATGAACGGAATATTATCAGAAAAATCAAAGTCACTGGCTTTCACGGGACACAGAACTGTTCCCGTAGAAAGGCAGGATGAAATAAGGGCACGGCTTGTTGAAGCTGTGTCCGTCGCCTGCAAATCGGGTATAACCTGCTTCTATTCAGGCATGGCCATGGGATTCGACCTGATGGCCGCTGAAACAGTATTGTCACTGAAGGGAAGGTATCCGGATATACGGCTAATTGCCGTTGTTCCTTTCAGAAGACAGAACTGCCGATGGCCTTCAATTGAAAAGGAACGTTATCAGAATATAGTTTCCAGGGCTGACCGGATTATCGTATTGAGTGAATACTATTTCAAAGGATGTCTTCTAAGGCGCAATGACTTCATGCTGGAGTATTCATGTGGCGTGATAGCCTTTTATGACGGCAAACCTTATGGTGGGACATTCTACACCTGCAGGAAGGCTGTGAAGAAAAACATGGACATAGTAAATCTGTACTGAAAACCAATCCGGATTATAGTGAAAATATTATACGAAACAGATGTGCAACTTTCTTGCATATCTCATTTATAATGCTTATATTTAGATAGTTAAACAAGTTATAAGAAGTAATTTTATGAACAATATCTACAACCGATACATTTGGCTGTTGCATACAGTCTATCAGGAAAGAAAGGTTACTTTTGAAAGGCTTTGTGATATTTGGAAGCACCATTTCCTATACAATGGAAAGCCGTTGAGTCTGCGCACATTCCATCATCACAGAAAGATGATTGAGGAGAACTTCGACATAGTTATTGCGTGCAACAGAAAGGACTATACATACTATATTCAGAATCTGGATGAAATACTCGGTGACAGTTGCCGGAACTGGCTGTTCAACAGCCGTATCATTGATGTGGCTCTTAAAAGCAGTCCGTGTCTGTTCCATTGTGTCGTACTGCCTGACATGTCAGGTGGTATTGAATACCTGCCGGATATATCGGAATGTATCAGCGATGGACATGAACTGTACATATTCTACACGAATGACAAGGGCAATGAAGTGGAAGGCCGTTTCCGACCGGAAGGTTTGAAGCTGTTCCATAACCGATGGTATCTGCTCGGGTACAGGAACGGATCAGAGTTCTGTGCTGTTCCTCTTGATGCACTGACCAAAATCTATCTCAGCGGAAACAGGTTTCAGACTGACTGCAGATTTTCGCTGGCGACTCGTCTTTCAGACTCCATTGGTGTTGTAGCTCCGACCGGACAGCAGCCGGAAGAGGTTACATTAAGGGCTTATGGTCCATTTGCTGATTATCTGAGAAAACATCCTTTCCACCATTCTCAGGTGGAAAGGAATGATATGGGGACTTTTACGTCATTTGATTACACACTTCTTGTGACAGATGAGCTGGTTGATGAAATACTTGCTCTTGGTGACAAGGTGGAGATTGCTTATCCGGAAAAGCTGAGAATGAAATTGCTTCAGAAAATTGGACATATCAGGAGTAGGTATGCAACATAGAAATCTACAATTGTAGAATATTACTTTTGAGCAGTAAACATTCGCTCAATCATTGCTTCAAGCTCAGGACTCAATGGGCGTTCTGTGTCCATACATTCCTTCTCACCGGCAACCAGGTCACCATATATATTTCTGTAGCGTTCAGCTTCACTGCCATCACAGCAAAGCATAGCTGTCTCAAACTCCTTAATCATTTTCTTACGCTGTCTCTCTGGATATTCCTTAGTCTTACCATAACAGGTAATAGTAAATGTTCTTGCCATAATCATAGGATTTATTTGTTTATAATCTTTTTTACTATACTAATATACGAATATATTCTGATAATCAGGAATTTAACTACATAAAACTTCTAAATATTTACTTACTAATTCTAGTTTCATAATATTTCTATATATTCTCCACATTAACTATAACTTCTGTATCACAAATTCAATTTGAATATTTTATTAATCTGCAGATACTCATTATGTGAACTATTTAATAGTTAATTTATTAGCCGATATCTATTTATCATATAAAACAAATAATCAGGTAATCAATCATCAATATTCTTGCGAACCAGTACTGAATGAATATCCAATACTATAAATGGGTTATTGACAAATTTAAATGGTTGAAAATAGAACCTATATTCTACTTATTGGACCATGAAACAACTAATTCTATAATAGAATGTATAATCACATATATTTCACTAATCACTGATGAATGAATTTCATATATACCGAGATCTTATATTAACGAAAGCTTAATATTTCAATTGTATTATATTAATAGATATGTATCTTTGTTATTTGATTGATATTTAACCATAAAACAAAGACAATGGAATACGATTTTATTGATATACAAAGTGAGGTACTTACTATTAATAAACGTGAATATACCTCTCAATTAGAATTTACCAGTTCTCGAATCAGGCAAGACAAGAAAATAGAGCTTGATATGAAACAGGAATATTCTGGGCGTGAATTATACGAAATGATACAAAATGCAGATGATGAAGGGTCACCACAAGTAGAATTACTTTTAACAGAAGACAATCATCTTCATATAAAGAATTGGGGGAAAAGACCATTTACAAAAGGTGGTATGTTGTCTATTATGCGTTCCTTTATATCTACAAAGACAGATATTGCATACAAGGATTCTGCTATTAAGCCAATTGGTAATAAGGGACTTGGATTTCGGTCATTGCTAAATTGGAGTGATGAAATAATTATTCATTCAAATGGTGTACAATGCAGTTTCAGTGAAAAGATTGCGAAGAGAGAATGGAATATCCTTAAGGAGAATGGCATTAAAGAAGGTACTTTATCAGAAAAGGATGCACAATCTTTTGAAATGGAAAGAGAAGGATGTCCATTACCAATCTTATCTATTCCTGAAATACAATCAGACAAGATAACTAAAAAAGATACATTTACCACAAATGGTTGTTGTACAACAGATATAGAAGTATGTTGTAAGGATAGAAAAATAATAAATGATGTGGAGCAAAAATTAAACAAATTACCATCTTCCGTTTTATTGTTTCTAAGAAATATAGATCAAATCCATATAAATTGTAAAGGAAAAACAAGAACTATACAACGTAAACAGCCAATAGATAAAGGTAATAATATACAAACCATATCTATTGATGATAATGGTAGTACATCAGATTTTGTAGTTAGCAGTTATAAATCCGAAGATCGCACATATGAAGTTGCGGTCGCCTATCCTTTGGGCGATATAAAAATATGCAGAGTTTTACATTCATATTTTCCAACAAATGTCCGATTGAACGTTCCTGCTATATATCATGGGACTTTCGAATTAAATGCATCACGAAATCATTTGGTACAATCAGAGAAGAATAACCAGGTATTACAAGCATTGGGAAAAATGGGTATAAATCTGGCTGTTTTTTTAACGAATAACAACCTGCTGCCGGAAGGGAAAATGTGGGATGCTTTCAACTTATTAAATATACCTAAAGCAGATATTGAATCAGCAAAACTTTCATCACTTTCAGATTCAATAGAAAAACAAATCCATAATATCAATATACTGCCTACAGTTAATTATCGCTATTCTAATATAGAAACCGCAATATGGTTAGGAGAAAAAATGTCCAAATGGTTAGAAGAAATGAACTATTGCATTAATCAAAACAACAGATTAATCTATCATATAGCTAACCAAAATGAAACTTACTTTTCAAATGAAGGACATTTGTCAGATTTATTCTTAAAGAAAGTGAAACGAACCTTGGACGAACTATATGAGGACTTGAATGATATTGGCAAACAATATATGGATATAGATAAACGTGCCAAATATATTGATGCAATTGTAAGTTATGGTAGCTGCCGCAATAAATTAAATATATTGGTAGATGGCAATAATAGTATTATAACAGCCATTGACAGTAATCCGGCTTATGTATTAAGTATGTCCGGTGACACAATACTCCCGGAATGCCTAAAAATAAAGGCTGTCAGTTCTAAACTTATATCCAGACTTCAAGATATTTGGAATACACAGATACGTTCTGTTACAGAAAAATTACAAAATATATCATTTGTATCTAATGGAGATTACACTGCCATACGTAAAAAAATAGAAAGTTGGTCTGTAGAGAATATTACGAAAGAAAGTATGCGCGAAATTTTAACATGGTGTTTTAAAAATCAGGCCACAGACCGTTCTAGTTTCTCTTCTGAATTTCATTTAATCAATAGATCAGGAGAGAAAAAACCTGTTTGTGAAATGATATTGAAAGATTCAACATTTCCTGCAACTTTGAGTGAGAAAATTGCAGATGAATGGTGGCTAATGTGGACAGCTTCAGAATGGAAAGAAATTTTAGGTGCAGAAAATGAAAATGATGCAGTTGAATTTCTATATAAAGTAATAGGTATCTCATGTCGGGTACCGAAAAAACACATTTACTATGGTAATAACTATTCATATCTTGAAACAGTAAGGGATGTGAATAATAAAATACAAATAGATAATCGTTACTGTGATAATTTTGACAACAGTAACAAAATTACAAAACTATATAATTATGCTTATGTTCCAGAAGAAGATTTTCTTTCCCAATTTTCACTAAAAGAAGCATTAGGTCTTTTGGTTTCAGATGAAAAATCAGTTGAGAATATTTTAAATACAAGTATAAGTTTGTTTTATCGAACTGTAAAACCTGAGACTGTACAATATAGTTTCACGGCTTATCAAATGCGCTCATATAAACAATTTGCTCCTCTAACATATTCTGTAATAAACTCTACAATATTCGGATTAGATTTTAATTATGAAGATTTGACAGTTAATCACAATCCTGAAAGTATAGCTAAAATCTATTCATTACTTATTTCTTTGGGAGCACAGACAAATATTACAAATCTTTCGCTTGAACAACTATACATATTGCTCTCACAGGAAGTAGATAGTTTTGGTATTCAGAGAAGATATAGGGAACTTAGAGAAGCTATAAGAAGTAAACATGCCGATTACAATACACTAAAAGAACTTAGCTCAAAACATCTTAAAAGATTATGGGCTAGGAAGAACGGAAAACTTGAATGGCTACCTGTCGAACAAGTATATTATTGGGATAATGACCAATTACCTCAAACAATATTGTCGAATCTGCCCAAATTGGAAATTGGAAGCCGTGTTGGTGAAGATTCAGTTGCGCAAATTTTCGGTGTAAATCTATCTAAAAACATTGATATTACATTTGATAATTACCAAGAAAACACGGTACTTACAAATGACTTGAAAATATACTTATCTAAACGCATTAAATATTTCCTGGCATACAGAATTGGTGATGATTTAAAAGATACATCTCTGATAAGACAATCTGTAAATGCTTTAAAACAATTGAGTAATAATTTGCACATATTTTTTACTTCATCATATAAAATAGATGAAACTATAAATACCATGAAAGAAGGAGACTTACTAACTACATCTGGAAATGGACGTATGGGAGTACAGTATATTATTTGCTCATCACATCCAAACTGTATCAATGCTATTAACGATCCTGTCTTTTGTGAAAACCTGAATGAAGCTGTTTGTATGGCACTAAAGGTTAATAGTAGTACAATGGCCAATTACTTCCGTAATATTATAACTCATGATATAAAATACATAGAATATATCAGTAATAAAGATATTACTCCTGAAACATGGAGCCTTACTCTTAAAAGTATTGGAATAAGTGAGTCAGAACAAAATTTCTGGAAGTCATGCAGTAAAATAAAAGGGATTGAATTGGAGCTAAGTAATCTTTCAGATTATTCAATTGACACAAAAAAATACATCAAGGATATATTCCCTAGAATCAGTCTTCCTGATAATTTCACATCAATTGACGATATGAAACCATTTGAATTACACCAACTACTTCTAAGTTTGGATGTTGATGATTGTTCTGTACTAGGGACGAATGGTTTAAAAGATTTCTATATGGAATATTTTGCAAGTGTTCGTGACAAACTGACAGAACGCTATAATGCATATGCTTATCACATCTCTGCTGAAAAGATAAACAACAACTCAGATAACGCATACTTATATATTGAGAATTATATAGATATGTGCCAAAAATTCAATGAACCATTTTATGAAGAGAAAGCCGAAGAAATAAAGGATAAACTGTTAACTCTTACAGAACTAGACATACTTATAAAAAAACTAATAAATGAGAAATTTAAACTATCGGAAGAAGAATCATTCGAGCCAGTTCCTAAAACGATTTTTCCTGAATATGAAAGTATACTTTCCAAATATCATATATCTGAAAGTTTTCTAAACCAGACAGAAATGCTGATAGGAAAATTTCATGGATTGGAGAAATTGTTTGAAAAGCAAGTTTTGACTCATGAAAACAATGAAACAGCATCAATATATGATAAGGAGTTGATTAAGATTGATTTTACTGGCTGCCATAGTATATTAAAAGATTTTAATCAAAAGGAAGACCAAGTTTCACGAAGTAAAAAAGGCAAAGGTTATATATCTGACCGTGCCAAATTTAATGCTGGAAAGAAAGCAGAATTGGCTACATTCGATGCTATGAAAGCTTCTCCGCAATTTGTTGATGTAATAGGTAAATCAAAGATACTAAATATGGAAAGTGGCAATGATAACCTTCACTATGATATTACCTATAGAAAAAAAGATTCACAACCAACGGACATTAGGTATCTTGAAGTTAAATCCATGAATGGAGACTCTATTATTATGTCTTGCCATGAATATGAGTTTGCCATGAAGAATAGTGATATATACGACTTGGCCGTTTATCATGATGGAAGAGTCACTATCATTGAAAGTCCTTTCAGTTCAGCTAGGAAAGGTAATAAATTGGAGGCTCAACCAAACTCATACCAGATAACTATTAAATGGGATTATTAATACTTGTGTCAGCACCTAATTTAGATTAAATTAAAAGCTATACGTATTGGAGGGAATTTATTCCTCCAATACTAATTCTTCCATCAAATTTAAAAACTTATTTGAGTATATTTTTATCGTCTATTAAATATTAAAACAATAATAATCATTATATTTGAGATGATATAATTCACAATTAGATTTTTTACTCAATGTATATTTCAAACATTACAATTAAAGGATTCAGAAATTTTGATAATACTACTGTAGATTTCCACGATGGTATTAATGTTATAATTGGACATAATAATGCAGGCAAAACCAATCTGTTAAAAGCATTAAGTTTAGTTACGTCTAATGATATATACAGAAGGCTTTCTGTTGATGATTTCAATAAAAATACAACAATTGAAAAACTTAAATCACAAGCTCCTTCAGTTGAAATAAATGTTGTTCTTTCACAAAGTGAAAATGATGATATAGAGAATGAGGAACTGAATATATGGGAAGGTTCTACAATACAATTGGAAAAGCCTTTAATGGCACAAATGAATTACTGTTTTTATCTGCCTGATGAATATTTAGAATCATATTTGTTGCAAGTATCAGATATTCAAGATGTAAATACTATATGGAATATCATTAAACGTGATTTTATCCGTCTTTACAGATATGAGCTATGGGGAGGAAATACTGATGACAGGAGCATATCAATATCAAAGATTAAGAACCGTTTTGATTTTCAATTCCTTGATGCAATTAGGGATGTAGGTCGTGATATGTTTACAGGACATGACAAGTTATTACGTGATGTGTTAGAATTTTTTATTGATTACGATATTAGGAAAGATAAAGACAAAAGTGAAAAAGAAAAAAATGATGAAATAAAAGCTTTACATGATGAGTTTGTGCAAAAAGCTGAGCCATTAATGGATAGCATGATGAAAAGACTTTCTGAAGGTAAAAAAGTAATGCTCAACTATTCAGATTCGACAGGTGCAAATTTTGACAAGACTTACCCTGATTTCAGTGGAAATCTTACTGAAAGTGATTTGCTTGCCATACTCAAATTAATAGTAAAAGACAAAATTGGCATAGAAATTCCAGCAACTCATAATGGTCTTGGATATAACAATCTATTATATATTTCTTTATTATTAGCTAAAATGCAAGCAGAATCTGATGAAGATTTTATGAAAATCAATACTATTCTTTTCCCTATTTTAGCAATAGAAGAACCAGAAGCTCATCTTCATCCTTCCATGCAATATAAATTCCTTAAATTTCTCAGACAGAATCGAGATAATCATAACATCAAACAAGTATTTATTACAACACATTCAACGCAAATAACGTCAGCAGTCAAATTAGATGATTTGATTTGCATGTACAAAGAGAGTGAAAAGATAAGAATTGCCTATCCAGGGAGATGTTTTGATGATACAGCAGAAGGAAAAGGATCTAAACACTTTGTTCAAAGGTTTCTAGATGCTACAAATGCTGATATGTTTTTTGCGAGCAAAATAGTTTTTGTTGAAGGTATTGCAGAAGAACTCTTACTACCTGTATTAGCTAAATACAAAGGATTTAACTTTGCAGATTATCATATTGTTGTAATTAATGAACGAGGTAGGTATTTTGAACATTTTCTAAAACTTTTTGATTCCAATAATCCTTATTCTATATGCAAAAAAGTTGCTGTGATTACAGATCGTGATCCTGTGAGAAAAGCAAAAGGTACAAAAGTGTTTTCTGCATGTTGGCCATATGAGTATGGTATGGATAATGAAGCGGAATACAAAATTAATGCAGATGAAGCAATTGAAAAGTATATAGATCATCCCAATATTCGCATATTTAGAAATAATACAATTTATGGCAAGACATTAGAATATGATCTAATGTTTTATAATACCACAAGTGATATTCTAATTGTTGATTCACTTGCAAATACCAATCAACTACTAAAGCTAATAAAAATTGGAAAATTTAACGATAAGGCAAAAGAGGTAATAGAAAAAAGTAAGAATACAACAATCAAAGAACGGTTACTTCCTGCATTAGAAAAAATAGATTGGCATATTGATATCAAATATAAATCATTGTTAGCAACAAGGTACTTATCCTCTTTGGGGAAAGGAGAGAATGCTTTGGAATTAAGATTAAAGTTGGAAGATAATCTAGAATCTGAGAAACCTTTAGATTTGAATATACCATCATATATAAACGAAGCTATAGAATGGATAATACAATAACATCTAATGATTTAATTGATTGCGATGAATGTTTTAAAATCGCTGCCGGTCCAGGGGCCGGTAAAACTCATTGGTTATGTAATCATATAAAAAATGTAATATCAAACTCCAAGCGTTTAGGTATTAAAAGAAAGATAGCCTGCATAACATATACAAATGTGGGGGCTAACACCATAAGGTCAAGAGTATGCCGTTCTTCTGACAGATTGGAAGTTTCCACAATACATAGTTTCCTTTATACTCATATAGTGAAACCTTATATTCACTTTATTGCAAATGATTTTGGATTGAATTACTCAAAATTAAAGTTAACTGGGGATGATTTTTTTATTGGAAATCAATTAGCTCAAGCAGTCAAGGAAAGAACAGGTTATGTTTATGTATCCAACAAAAGAATAACAGAAGCTATATCAAAGGCGCGTTGGCAATTCAAAGAAGACAATATAGGTTTTAAACCTAAATCTCCAATAAAAGCAAATGATAAATATTATCTTCCTAACTATATATATAATACATATAAGTGCATATTATGGGAAAAAGGTGTTATCACATATGATGACATTATGTATTTTTCATATCAATTACTAACTAGAATCCCCAATATTAAATTTCTTATTAAATCTGCCTATCCATATTTTTTCGTAGATGAGTTTCAAGACTCTACACCAATTCAAATCGCAATATTTAAAATTTTAGGCAACAGCGGAATAATTCTTGGAGTCATTGGCGACAGATGCCAATCAATATATGACTTTATTGGAGCAAGTATTCAACAATTTGACAATTTCCATCTTGAAGGGATGAATAGGTACGTTATTAAAGGTAATAGAAGAAGTAGTAATCAGATTATAGATTTACTTAATTACGTTAGAAAAGATTTAACACAAGACAAAATACTGAATATTGATGACACTATCCCAATGTTACTTGTAGGAGATAAATTTGATTGTTATAATTATTGTAAAAAGAAATTATTGAATAACTCAGATATCCATACTCTCTCTTATCCGAATCATATCGCTAATTCATTTAAAGCACAAAAGGAAGATACCCCAAGCGAGAATCTTTTAAAATCTGATTTTGATTCTAATCTTATAAGAAAAATCATCATTAAGTCTCTTATACAGGGAATAGAGTTTACCAAAGATGGAAATTACGGTGAAGCATATCATTGTATTAAGTTTATTGAAGAAGACAGTAAAAGAATTTCTTATATGTTAAAGAAACTGATTGAAGCCTATCCTTTATATTCAAATGATAACTTGATGAGTTTTTTAAGATTTGTAAAAACAGAATTAAATATTCAGATTGCTTCTCCAAATAAGAATAATCTAAAATTTTACAAAGAACATTATTATTGGGATTTAGCTTGTTATGTTAGCATTTCAGATAATACAGTGAACAACAAAACTGTACACAAGGCAAAAGGTGACGAGTTTGAAAATGTATTATTAGTTCTTGAAAAGGAAGAAGATATCAGTTTCCTGTTAAAGCCTGATTTAGAACATAAAAACCACCATAGAGTTTTCTATGTAGGTATTAGTCGAGCAGAAAAAAAACTATTCATTTCTGTACCCAATATTACCGAACAGCAAGAAAAGGAGTTATCAAAACTTCCTATAATAATAAAAAAGGTTACATCTAAGGATTTACTTTAAGATATTAACGATTGAATATCTTAAAGTAATTCTCCAAGGAACAAGGAACAAGTATAAATTAGGGATATTCAGAATTTAGTCAACTAATTATTTGCCAATATGATAGATATTTTGTAACTTTACAAAGAA
>CANQSM010000088.1 GCA_947626525.1 uncultured Phocaeicola sp.
GGGGTAAACAGGGGTAAACATGGTGATTTCCGGGGTAAACATATGGAAAACATTTCCGTTCATTTGGCTCATTTTTTGCGGTCAAGTGTACGAACCGTCCAAGCGCAAATCAGGCTGTAATCACCGTTAAAACAGTAGATTACAGCCTGATATAAAGATTATCTATTTAGAGTATTATTCCTCTATCGCCGCCTGCGCCGCTGCCAATCTAGCTATAGGAACTCGGAAAGGAGAGCAGGAAACATAATTCAAACCCACCCGATGACAGAATTTCACCGAGGAAGGTTCTCCACCATGTTCACCACAAATACCACATTTCAAATCCGGACGAATAGAGCGACCTTTTTGAACAGCCATCTGAACTAACTGCCCCACACCATTTTGATCAAGCACTTGAAATGGATCTACTTTCAAGATTTTTTTTTCTAAATAAATAGGTAAGAAAGAAGCTATATCATCACGCGAATAGCCAAATGTCATCTGAGTTAAATCATTGGTTCCAAATGAAAAGAACTCTGCTTTTGAAGCAATCCGGTTAGCAGTAAGAGCCGCACGAGGAATTTCAATCATTGTTCCTACCTTGTACTTAATACTATCACCCATTTCCGCAAATAATTTATTAGCTTCAGTGCGAATAATCTTTTCCTGAGCTTCAAACTCATATAAAATACCTGTTAAGGGTACCATAATTTCAGGGAATGTTTCAATACCTTCTTTTTTTAGTTCCAATGCTGCACCTAATATGGCCCGAGTTTGCATTTGAGTAATTTCTGGATAGGTATTTCCTAAACGGCAACCACGGTGACCTAACATGGGATTTTGTTCTTTCAACGCTTCAACTCGTTTCTGGATATAGCTCAAACTTACATTCATGGCTTCTGCCATTTCACGCTGTCCTTTGTCATCGTGAGGAACAAACTCATGCAATGGAGGGTCAAGCAAACGAACAGTTACAGGAAATCCCGCCATAGCTTTAAAAATTCCTTTGAAATCTGTCTTTTGATAGGGAAGAATTTTTTCTAAAGCCTTTCGACGCCCATCTACTGTTTCTGACAGAATCATTTCACGCATAGCTTTAATTTTTTCCCCTTCAAAAAACATGTGTTCCGTACGACATAGACCAATACCAACTGCACCAAAATTACGAGCGACTAATGCATCATGGGGAGTATCAGCATTTGTACGCACTTTCAGGCAGGTGTATTTATCACATAATTTCATTAAATCAGCAAAATCACCCGAAACTTCAGCGGCTTTTGTCTCTACTTGTCCTTGATAAACTTCTCCGGTGGTTCCATTCAAAGAAATGAAATCACCTTCTTTTAATATCACACCATCTACCTCAACCGTCCTATCTTTATAATTGATATTTAAGCTTCCTGCACCTGATACACAACATTTACCCATACCACGGGCTACTACTGCCGCATGAGATGTCATGCCACCACGAGCTGTAAGAATTCCTTCAGCTACCTGCATCCCAGCTAAATCTTCTGGAGAAGTTTCGATACGCACCATAATAACTTTATGACCATCCTTTGCCCATTTAGCCGCATCATCGGCGAAAAATACGATTCGTCCGCATGCTGCACCTGGAGAGGCAGGAAGCCCTTTTGCTATGACATTGGCTTTATGTAATGCTCCCTTGTCAAATATCGGGTGCAGCAATTCATCTAGTTTATTTGGTTCTACACGCAAAAGAGCTGTTTTTTCATCAATCATACCTTGACGCAACAAATCCATTGCTATTTTTACCATTGCAGCACCTGTTCGTTTACCATTACGGGTTTGTAAGAACCACAATTTACCTTCCTGTACCGTAAATTCCATATCCTGCATATCACGATAATGCTCCTCAAGTTTAGTTTGAATAGCATCCAACTCTTTATATATTTCAGGCATAGCTTCTTCCATAGAAGGGTATTTAGATGAACGAGTCGCCTCATCAATGCCAGCTAACGCAGCCCAACGTTTCGAACCTTCTATCGTAATCTGTTGAGGAGTACGAATACCCGCTACCACATCCTCACCTTGGGCATTGATCAAATATTCTCCATTAAAAATATCTTCACCGGTAGCTGCATCCCGAGAAAAACAAACTCCTGTAGCCGAGGTATCTCCCATATTACCGAATACCATAGCTTGTACAGAAACAGCTGTTCCCCATTCAGCTGGAATCCCTTCTATCTTACGATAGAGAATGGCACGTTCGTTCATCCAAGAATCAAATACAGCACAAATTGCTCCCCATAATTGATCGTAAGAACTTGTAGGAAAATCTTTCCCAGTCTGGGCTTTGACTGCCATCTTGAATTTAGTTACCAATTGCTTCAAATCATCAACTTCCAATTCATTATCCAATTTGACACCTTTCATAGCTTTCACTTCTTCTATAATAGCTTCAAAAGGATCAATATCTTCTTTTTTAGTTGGCTTCATGCCCAGCACGACATCACCATACATTTGTACAAAACGACGATAAGAATCCCATGCAAAACGAGCATTGCCCGTCTTACGGGTCAAGCCTTCAACAACCTCGTCATTTAAACCTAGATTTAAAATAGTATCCATCATACCTGGCATGGAAGCACGTGCACCGGAACGCACCGACACTAAAAGCGGATTTTTCACATCACCGAATTTTGATTTCATTAATGTTTCAATATGCTTTACTGCATTCTCAACTTCGGATTTCAGCAATTCAACAACTTTTTCTTTACCAATCGCATAGTATTCGTTACAAACATCCGTAGTGATAGTAAATCCAGGGGGGACAGGTACACCGATAAGATTCATCTCGGCCAAATTTGCGCCTTTTCCTCCAAGTAAATTACGCATACTAGCTTTACCTTCAGCTTGTCCATTACCGAAAGTATACACTCTTTTTTCGCTCATAATATTATATTTAAGTATCAACTTGAAATTTTTCTATTGCAAAACTATACATATTTTGTAAATATCAAAAACATTCTGTCAAAAAAATCTCTTTCATATTATAGTAAGCTAGATATATAACTCATTGGTTGAATTAAATATCTAAATGTTTATAAATAGAAAAAAGTTGCACAATTTGCAGGTTATTAGCAAATTAGTGGTAATCACTTTTAACTATTATCGCTCTGTTTATACGCAATTTCATAGGAAATTTCATCAGAATCCTTGGAATCTGCAAAGATTTGATTTCGCTAGAAATCGAGTAAATGAACTCGGGAATAAACCAATATGTGCGTAGTACCCAAATTCTCCGACCTCGAAGTCGTGGCACTCGGTATTACAGCCGTAGCTTCCGCCTTCGTTGGCTAACAAAAGGTTTCGCAAACGGATTGAAATAGTCTTTTTCCAACTCAACGGTGATTTGATGATGATACGGAACCATGCAAGGCAATCCCGTAACCTTTTCATCCGCATGGCAGACAAAATCGCAGCGATGACTTTCATGCAATACTTTAATTTCATCAATCATCCTCCTATCGACCAGATAAAATATGCATTATTTTAATTCAATCAACAGGTATATATTTACTTTTATAATGAAACTCCCAACAATAATTTCTATCTTTGTAAAATAATTATTTAAATTGACTAAAAATGTCGAGAAAGAAAAAAGAACTTCCTTTATTAGAGAAGATTACTATAACAGATATAGCTGCAGAAGGAAAAGCAGTGGCAAGAGTAAACGATTTAGTTGTATTTGTTCCTTATGTTGTTCCAGGTGATGTCGTAGATTTACAAATCAAACGTAAAAAAAAACACTATGCTGAAGCCGTAGCCATAAAAATCCATAAATGCTCTCCACAAAGAGCCATACCGTTTTGCAAACATTATGGAGTGTGCGGAGGATGCAAATGGCAATGCTTGACTTATGAAGAGCAGCTTCGTTATAAACAACAACAAATTATCGACAATTTAACACGTATTGGAAAAATTGAATTACCGGAAATCTTTCCCATTTTGGGCTCATGCAAAACCCAGTTTTATCGTAACAAACTTGAATTCACCTTTTCCAATGAACGTTGGCTCACCGAAGAGGAAGTTAAAGAAAACGTAGTATATGAGCAAATGAATGCTGTAGGTTTTCATATTCCTAATGCATTTGACAAAGTGCTTGCTATTGATAAATGTTGGTTGCAAGAGGATATTTCGAATCAAATACGCAATTCAATACGCGATTATGCTTACGAACATAATTATTCGTTTTTTAATTTGCGTACGCAAGATGGAATGCTCCGTAATATGATGATTCGGACTTCTACTACTGGAGAATTAATGGTACTTCTACAATGTAAAATTACGGAAGAGAAAGAAATGCGATTATTAGAAGAGCTCCTACAATTTGTCGGCGATCAATTTCCACAGATTACGTCCTTATTATACGTAATTAACAACAAATGTAACGATACAATTAATGATTTGGAAGTCCATACTTTTAAAGGCAATGATTATATCTTTGAGGAAATGGAAGGATTACGTTTCAAAATAGGAGCGAAATCATTTTATCAAACCAACAGCGAACAAGCTTATAAACTATATCAGGTAGCTCGCCAATTTGCCGAATTAACAGGCAATGAATTGGTCTACGATCTTTATACAGGAACTGGTACCATTGCCAATTTTGTATCTCGACAAGCCAAAAAAGTAATTGGTATTGAATATGTGCCAGAAGCTATTGAAGATGCCAAAGTCAATACCTCCATTAACCACATTGAAAACACCTTGTTCTATGCTGGAGACATGAAAGATCTTCTCACGCAAGATTTCATCAACGTACATGGGTATCCAGATGTAATCATCACCGATCCACCCCGAGCAGGAATGCATAGAGATGTCATTGAAACCATTTTATTTGCAGAACCAAAACGTATCGTGTATGTCAGTTGTAATCCCGCTACCCAAGCACGCGACTTACAACTATTAGATGAGAAATATAAAGTCAAAGCTGTACAACCGATAGATATGTTTCCACATACACATCATGTAGAAAATGTAGTATTACTTGAAAAAAGATCTTAAACCATGAGTAGGACAAAAAAAGAAAACCACAGAATTCCACATGCATCTCCTAAATATACGACTTTTATTGTAAAGCAGCCAACAGAACTTATGACATTCTTAATGGAAAAAATGTCGGGAATCAGTCGTAATAGGGTAAAAGCCTTACTTACGCATCGTACTGTATTAGTGGACAATAAAATAACCACTTTATATAATTTCCTTTTACAACCAGGCATGAAAGTACAAATCACCAATGAAAAAGGAAAAAAGGAGTTTCGCAGTACTTTACTAAAAATTGTATACGAAGACGCATACCTTATTGTCATAGACAAACGGGAAGGAGTACTTTCCATTGCTACAGAACGCCAAAAAGAGCGTACCGCTTACTCTATTCTAACAGAATATGTCCAACGTTCAGCTCGCCAATGCCGTATTTTCATTGTTCATCGCTTAGATAAAGATACTTCAGGTCTTATGGTTTTTGCCAAAGATGAAAAAACAAAAAGAACTTTTCAAAATAATTGGGAACATATCGTAACCGACCGTAGGTATGTAGCTGTATTATCTGGAGAGTTAGAGAAGGAGAGGGGTACTGTTACTTCCTGGCTCAAAGATAATAAAGTATACGTTACCTATTCCAGTATGAGCGATAATGGAGGTGATAAAGCTATCACCCATTACAAGATGATAAAGAAAAATCAGCACTACACATTAGTAGAACTAGAATTGGAAACAGGAAGAAAAAATCAGATTCGCATTCACATGCAGGATCTTCAGCATCCTGTAATAGGAGATACAAAATATGGAAATGGAGATGACCCCATCGGACGATTAGCATTGCATGCGTTCAGGCTCTGTTTTTATCACCCTGTTACAAAGGAACTTTTAAGATTTGAAACATCTTATCCTGCTTCCTTCAAACAAATCTTTACGAGAAAAGAAGAAAAAGAATTATAAAAGATACTTTTTCACTACTTGAGCAATGCCGTCTTCATCATTTGAAAGTGTGATAAAGTCGGCATGTTCTCTTACTTCCGGTTGTGCATTAGCCATAGCAACTCCCATTCCTGCTAACTTTATCATTGGAATGTCATTAAATCCGTCTCCACAGGCAATCATTTCATCAGTCGATAAACCAATATCACTTAATAATATTTTCAGTGAAGCCGCTTTATCAATTCCCTTTGGTACCAATTCTAAAAAATAGGATTCTGAGCGATAAACTTCCATACGTCCTTTCAACTGATCAAACATTTCTTTTTCCAAAACGACCAAACGGCTTGGATCTCCTACAATCATACATTTAGTAACAGGAAAAGTAACAGACGAAAGAAAATGTGATACAGGTTTTATTTTCATGACATTCAAGAGTGCCTCTTTCAATACATATTCATCATTTGGCCGTTCCGTCAGAACAAACTCCTGGTGGTAAGTAACTATAGCGAAATCATTTTTTTTGCACACCAATATAAATAAGGAATAAAAACCGGATCAAGGATTTTTTTATATAAAATTTCTTTGGTTTCCCAGTTCACTATCTCACCACCATTATATGTCACAACATATCCCCCATATTCAGCGAGATGCAGTTTATCCGCAATAGGAGCTACTCCATAAGTCGGTCTTCCAGATGCCAACACCACTCTAACTCCACGTTTCTGCACTTCAAGCAGAAGATTAAGTGTACGAGAAGTTATTTCTTTCTTACTGTTAGTCAATGTTCCATCTAAATCCAGTACTAATAATCTAAACCCCATAAATCTTTTCTTATTTCCTACACTTCATTTTACCTCTTTTCCTTCTTCTGTACTGCTCGTAATATCAACGATGTCGCTCCAAGCGTTATAACTGCACCATCTTCAAGATGAACCCGATCCTTGTCGCGTAAGATTTCATTCATCAAAAAAGTACCGGTTAAGCTTTGGTTATCACGAAGAGTATAGAATATTTCGCTCTGTCTGCCTCGCTTTACATTAATAATACAATGCTTACGATCCATACTCATATCAGATGTCTCAATTGGGGCATCAATATCCGTACCTTGACAACGACGGCCAATGATATTGTCTCCCTCATGCAAAGAGAGTATTTGTTTAAAACCAAACACATTTTCAATGACTATAACACTGCCTAACGAATTCTGCTCAATCATTTCCTCTGAATTCTCTTCCTTGCGTGTCGCACGCAACCTCGATTTCCCTATGCGAATACCAAACTGTTTTTTACAATGTTCGCAAACAAACACCAGTGATTGTCCTTCTTTATATTTTGTTTCATCAAATGTTATATAATTATCGCATTTAGGACAAAGTACTCTTTTCATAATTTATTATCGTGAAAGGTTATTTATCACGCGAAATTAAAATCCATGCATTTTGGAACAGTTCTATTTTACGCAAACTTTCCCATTTGGCATCAGCTTCCTTTCGGTCAGTAAAAGAAGATATGGCAATACGAAATCTACCATCACCCTTCACTACTGTTCCGCCTGGAAATCCTTTTTCTGTAAAGAATTGAATAGCGTTCTCTGCATCAGCCGTATTTGTCACACTTGCCACAATAATATGATAATGAACTGTCTTTTTTAAAATTCCTTCCGGTTTTTCATTTGAATCAGAACGAAGCTCCTTTTTATTTTCTTCACTCAAAGAATTTTTTGCAGGAACTGTTGTCTTACTTTCCACGGGAGAATAGCATTCATTTCTTTCTTTATTAGTACTCTGATATTCAACCAACCCACTGTTCTGCATCTGACTTTCTAATGCTCTCTTCTTATTCTGAATGGTCTTCGCTACCAACAACTTGTCATTTCCCTGTTCCATATCCGAATGATTTTCCATTTCAGCGACTTTCACCAAAGATGTGGCTGCCGATTGCGAACGAATTCGGTCAAACAATCTCATATCGCCCAATGAAGCATAATTTTCAGGCTCCACATACGTATTGTCCACCGGCATGGAAAGAAAGAAAAATAGTAATATAGCTGCAGCAACAGCTACCGCATTATTCAGCCAAGCTCTGTTAATGCGGATAATCAATGTATTATGTTTATTGGTGGCAGATTCGTCAATAGAAGGTGTCAATTTTTCTGATTTTTCTGTGGACAGCTCAAGCACTTCAAAAGAACCCAACCCATAAAAAGAAGGTGAAAGGACTCCATCTTCATTTGGATGAAAAACCACCGTATTTTCTATATCCAGAATAAGCTTTCCTATACCATGCATTATCACTTCTCCATTTCTTGATAGCTGCTCACGAAGTTCCGCCACTGCGTCCTCCACCAGTCGTAAAGCCTCCGGATAATTCACGTCATGAACCTGCATATAAGATTGTATCAACAACCCATCATTCAAATTCAGCCGGGAATTAAATCCAACCGCTCTATAAGGAGGCAAAAAAATATTTTCCTCTTCTATCCGACGAGTCGGTATGTATTGCACTATAAATCCGCCGAAGTCGGGAACAATCACACAATCATTCTCCATCAGAAGGTTTTCAATATGTTTTTCCAATTCCATAATCATGATGCAAATATAACTTTTTAATCGTAATCCTTCTCAATATTTGAGAAGAATTTATAAACAAATTAGAAGTTTGCATAACTTTTATTATTACCTTTGCGAGCACAAAACATAAAAACAATGAACTATATCTCTACAAAAATAAAAGGAGTCTGGATTATAGAGCCGAAAGTTTTCAAAGATGCCAGAGGTTATTTCTTCGAGGCTTTTAAAAAAGAAGAATTTGAAAGTTATGTCGGTTCCGTTCAATTTATTCAGGACAATGAATCCAGGTCAACCTATGGAGTGTTACGGGGGTTGCATTACCAAAAGGGTGAACACAGTCAGGCAAAATTAGTACGGGTTATTCAAGGCAAAGTTTTAGATGTCGCTGTAGACATTCGTCAATCATCTCCGACATTCGGACAACATGTTGCCGTAGAACTTAGTGAAGAGAACAAGAGGCAACTTTTCATACCGAGGGGATTTGCGCATGGCTTTCTTGTATTAAGCGATGAAGCCATATTCACTTACAAAGTGGACAATTTATATGCTCCTCAATCTGAGTCTTCCATCTTATTTGATGATCCTACCCTGAATATCCAGTGGCCGATAGATAGGGAACGAATCATCATGTCGGAGAAAGACAAAGCGGCAGCGCTCATTGGAGCTGCGGAATTATTTGAATAAGAAAGTAAAGATGAAATTTGGCTTTTTGTCATTCTGTTTGGTGCTTCTTTTGTTGCCCGCTTGCCAAAATGGACAAAGAATCTCTATAGTGCGTACAGAAGACAGCATATCCAAGAATCTATTACAAGGTATCTGGCTGGATGACGAAAGTGAAAATATCCAGTTCCGAATAAAGGGTGATACAGTTTATTACCCTGATGCGTCTTATACGCCTTTGTATTTTAAAGTCATAAACGATACCCTTATCCTATATGGGACGGATGAATCCACTTCATACAAAATAGACCAACAAAGTGATGTTTCCTTCTGGTTCCATTCATTATCGGATGAAGTAATAAAGTTGCACAAATCAGAAAGTGTCTTGGATTCACTGACCTTTGAAAGTGATGGATCAGGCAACCGTCCCGTTTATGATCAGGTTGCCAAAAAGGATTCAGTAATCATGTATGGCGGAAGAAGATATCGGGGATACGTATATATCAACCCGTCAAAAATGAAAGTGACCAAATCTTCCTATACGGAAACCGGAATGAGTGTTGAAAATATCTATTACGATAACATTATCCACATTTGTGTATATGAAGGACGGAAATGTCTTTATGCAAAGGATTTTACAAAAAAAGACTTCGGAGGATTGGTTCCTGCGGATTTCCTTGCGCAATCCATCCTTTCCGATATGGATTTCGTAAAAGTTGATGCCACCGGATTCGGATATCAGGCTACCTTATGCATTCCCGAGGAAGCTAGTTGCTACAGCATTGACATTACGATTTCTCACGGCGAAAATCTTTCTTTGAAGAATTCCGTTTACCCTTAAAAAAAGAGGTACGGCGTTTCGTGCCGCTCGTACCGGAAGAACTGCTGAGCGATCCCGTTTTCCATAATTTCGGCTGATAGATAGGCGCCTCGCCCAATTCCTCCGGAACCGGGATTTTATATATGTCCTTTTCCAAAAAGTTTTCTATCAACTTAAACTTATGCTGTTCCTTCTCACTGACAAACGTAATGGCGCAGCCGTCATGATTGGCCCTTGCTGTGCGTCCTATACGATGTATATAATCCTCATTGTCGTGGGGAACATCATAATTGATAATCAGACGGATATCATCGATGTCAATGCCTCGCGCAACAATATCCGTAGCGACCAATAGGTTAATCCGCCCGTTTTTAAACTCGTGCATGATATGATCACGCTGTTTTTGGTCCAAATCGGAATGCATTTCCCCTACATTCAAATGCAAACGTTGCAGCGCCTTTGTTACCTCCTTCACTTTCAGCTTGGAAGACGCAAAAATGATTATACGCTCGGGGAAATTGTCCTTAAACAAAGATTGTATGATTCCTATTTTCTGCTGTTCGTAACAAATGTATGCGGTCTGAATGATCTTTTCCGCCGGTTTGGACACCGCCAACTTCACTTCCACAGGATCCCGAAGGATGGTTTGGGCCAATTGCTGTATCTTGGCCGGCATGGTTGCGGAAAACATAATGGTCTGCCGCTCCTTGGGTAAATATTTCACGATTTGCATGATGTCATCATAGAATCCCATATCCAACATGCGGTCGGCTTCATCCAGAATAAAGAAAGAGACTTTGGAAAGGTCCACATTTCCCAGATTGATGTGGCTAATCAGACGTCCCGGTGTGGCAATGACCACATCCGTCCCCAAGGCCAATCCTTTTTTCTCCTGTTCGTAACGGATGCCGTCATTGCCCCCGTATATGGCCACACTGGAAACTGGCATGAAATAGGAAAAGCCTTCCATCTGCTGATCTATCTGTTGCGCCAGCTCGCGGGTAGGAGACATGATTACACAATTAATCGCGTCCTCCGGATATCCTCCCTTGCTCAAGTGACTCAGTACGGGAAGGAGATAGGCGGCTGTCTTGCCGGTTCCTGTCTGGGCCACTCCAATCAAGTCCTTGCCTTCCAATATGACGGGAATCGTATGCTCTTGTACCGGAGTACATTCGTGAAAATTCATCGCATCCAACGCATCCAATACGCTTTCTTCTAAATCCAACTCTGAAAACTTCATTCTTGTTTCATTTTGAGTTGACAAAGTTAATGAAAAAAAGAAAAAATCTTCCCATATTCTCCCATCAAACGGCCGTTTTTATGCTAAATAACATAAAAATGGAGGCATTTGTTTGGATTCAACCGAGAAAAGTATATATCTTTACAGCAGATTTCCAAAATAAAAGCTTTTCACCCATCAGCCTCTGAGAGGCTTGGAAAAGCGAGAGATAATGTTCCGAGTGGAAATTACTGTTATAAGGCAGTCTTGGATAGTATGAACCAAAACCGAATTACATGAAGCATGTAACGTGGATTTTTGTTGTATTATTACTTTGTTCCTTGACATCATTTGTTGAAAAAGACGTGGCGATCTGGGGGCTTAATATCGGGGATGCGGCTCCAGACTTCTCCATCAGAAATATGAACGGGGAAGGAAACAGAAAGCTGAAGGAGCTGAAAGGGCGCTATGTCCTGCTTAGTTTTTGGGCCAGTTATGACGCACCGTCAAGAATGCAAAACGCATTGTTGGACCATGCACTGAAAAGAACTGGCCGTTCCGTGGAGATGGTTTCAGTCTCATTCGATGAATATAAGTCGATATTTGACGAGACTGTCAGAAAGGATGGAATCGAAACTCCCGACTGTTTCGTGGAGACATCCGGCGAAGCCTCCTGTATATACAAGAAATACCTTCTGAAAAAGGGCTTTCAAAATTACCTGCTGAATGAGGAAGGCGTCATCGTCGCCAAAAGCATTACAGCAGACCGGCTTTCCGAATATTTGAACTGACTCGCGAAAGTCTTCCCGCAAGGAAAAACGATACAACAAAAATAGGAAGAGCAGGAGAGGGGCCCGACGGCCTCTTTCCTGCTCTTTTTTCGGTTCAGTAGAAATTTAGTGGGGGATAGGCATATAACTTAGAGACCCGGAACAGGAAGAATTTTTTGTCAACGACACCTCTGAGATTTGCTCTAAAGAGTTTGACATAGCGTTAAAAGATTCCGCCAAGGCATTTGAAGAACGGTAGTTATAAAAGTTGAGGATTTCATCATTGTGTTCATAAAATGTTGCCGCAATCACATTGAAGGAATGCAGTCCTGCTTCCTCTACTTTGTTGTACCATTTAGCCATAGACAGCCTTGCAACATCTTTGATTGTATTTTTAGCAAATATCATTTTAAGTGAGTGACATAGGCCGTAAGCTTTCTTTATGTCGGGATACTCTGAAAAGAGGATGGCAGGCTGCTGTTTTTGTTTTTCGGTCCACTTGTCTGCAGACTTGAACAACAAGTATCTGGAACGGATTAGCAGTTCCTTGCGGGTATCACCATTTGGATAACGGAAAGGTTCGTATGGCTCGCCTGTAAGCTTAGCTTCCTCCATCTCATCGTTTGCCTGTTGGATGGCATCCCATCGGTGTTTCACCCGAAGTTCCTGCACAGCCTCGCAAGCCAGTTTCTGTATGTGAAACCGGTCAATCACCCTGTTGGCCTTGGGGAATACCGTCCGTACTATTTTACGCATGGAATCAGACAAATCGAGCGTAACTTCCATTACGGCATAACGTTGTTTTTCGTCAATCTTTTGCAGCACAGTGATTACATCCTCTGATTTTGTGCCTGCCACGACGGCGACGAGGGATTGCTCGCAGGTTCTAGCATCCCGATAGGTGACAAGCGTATACAGCTCACCGCTGGATAAAGATGATTCATCTATGGCTATCCTCGGACCTATATTGTCAGGAAAAAGCAACCAATCTTCGGCATGAGCCAGTTGATCCCATTCCCGAAAACCGCTTAGAATCTCTTTATATTGCTTCTCGAATGTATGAAAGTCAATATGATAGAATTCTTCAAGCGTACGGCAAGTCACTGGGGACGTCTCCATACATCTCTTTTAAAAAAACTCCAAACTCTTTGGAGTAACGTGTGCCTTTGGCTACAACATCAAGGTCTATCGGAATGCTAAAACTTTTTCCAGTACGTATGTCCGTCCAACGGCAACGTCTTATCCGGAGAATCACTTTGTGGTCTCTTATCGAAAAATCTGTGACACTAACCGCATCCATAAAACCCTTTGACTTGATGTGGATGTCGTCTTGAAGTTCCGAGACCATCTTCTCGTCTAAACTGATATGTATCTCTGTTGAAATCCGTTCTACTCCAACAATTGTAAAGTATTCCAATATCTGAGTTGGCAACACCACTTCAGCCAGCATGGTTAAATAGTCGTCCCTTAAAAATACACTTATCTACTGGTATTCATTAGTTTAATCAATAAAAGTATTTGATAAATCTGCAAGTTTTCTTATCTTTAGGTTAACGTGAGTTCGGAATAAGCTCCTGTTAAAACAATGTCAATTGGGTCGCTCTTTTCACATGTACCGGCAATGCTTCCAGCTTGTTCTCAAAGAATGAATATGCCGTGAGTGCAGAGCAGATGTTCATGATGAAATTGTGTATTGATCTGTGCCTT